>NZ_JASATH010000230.1:0-11937 GCF_038440215.1 Inquilinus sp. OTU3971
GCCGGCCCCGCCGCGGAGATAGTCATTGCCCGCCACCCCGGCGAGGACGTCGGTGCCGTCGCCACCATAGATCGTGTCGTTGCCGACGGCCCCGGTGATGGTGTCGTTGCCGGTCCCGGCATAATAGGTCATCAGCTCCATGTTGGCTGCCCAGCTGCCGTCGCTGCCCGGGCCGCCGTTCAGGGTGAAGGTCACCCCGGCGACGGTGCTGCTGCGGTCGACATACAGCGTGTCGGTGCCGGCGCCGCCATCGACCTTGTCGATCCCGGTGCCGGTGGCGATGTAGTCGTCGCCGTCGCCGCCGCTGAGCGTGTCATTGTCGGCGCCGCCATAGATCGTGTCGTTGCCGGCCTGGCCGTAGATCTGGTCGTTGCCGGCATCGCCGTAGAGGGTCTCGGCATCGGCCGACCCGATCAGCATGTCGGCGCCGTCGCCACCATAGCCGTAGTCGCCGCCACCTCCGCCGGTCTCGATCCGGTCATCGCCGATGCCGCCATACATGTAGTCCGTGCCGGTGCCGCCACGGAGCGTGTCGTTGCCGCCCAATCCCTGCAGCGTATCGTTGCCCGCCAGCCCGTCGATGGTGTCGGCAACGGCAGTCCCGGACAGGGAATCGTTGCCCGGTGTTCCTGGAATGATCGCCATCGTCAAAATACCTTCCGTTCAAACCGCACGATCTCCTGGCCGGCTCCGGCGCAGCGCCACGCTTCTCGAATGTCGACAAGGGCACACACGGACGGATCGCCGAGCCTGGAGAGGAGCTTCAACCTTGCTTGGAAACGCCTTGTTCGGCATCAGCCGAACGGAGGGTGCGCGGATTGAAGCTAGAGTGTATCCTCTTTGGTTTTCGCCGATTCGCCGTCGGCTAGGCAGGCCGCAACAATGGCTTCACCAGGCTGTGGATCGCGGCGGAAGGGGCCGTGCCAGGGGTCGCCCGGAGCATCCGTTCATAGCGCTCATAGTCGTCGAGAGCCCCTGCCGTGTCGGCCTGGGCCAGCCGGCCGCGGATCAACGCCTCGTGGACCCGGGCCGAACCCGGATAGAGATCGAGCGCGCGCAGATACAGCCCGCGGGCGCGGCCGGCGTCGCCCTGCTGCTCATGCCGGCGGCCGAGATGCAGCGCCAGGTCGAGGAACCGGTCGCGCAGCCGGTCGGCGGCCGGCAGGGACCATCCGGCGTCGCCCCCGCGCGGCTGCACCGGACCCGGAAAATCGAGGATCAGACGGTCGGAGTCCGGCCCCGCCTCCGCCAGTCCTTGCCGGAGGCGGTCCTCCCAATCGTCGAGATCGACCCAGACCCGGTCCGGCGCCAGACGCAGCCGTCCCTCCCGCTGCAGCACCAGATCGGACCGCCCGAGCAGCCGGCGCAGCCGATGCAGCGCCTGCTCGCAGGAGGCCTTGGCCCGGTCGCCATCCGCATCCGGCCAGAACCAGTCCTGCAGCTCCTCCAGGCGGCAGCTGTGATCCCGCGCCAGGGCCAGAGCCTGCAGGATGTCGAGCGAGCGCGTCGGCGGCTTCGGCCCCGGGTCCAACGGCACCCCGTCCCGCTCGAGGCGGAACCCGCCCAGCACATGCACCGCGAGCGTCCAGGGCCAGCGCGCCGGACGGCGCTGCGGCGGCGAGAGCCGGCGTTGCCCGATCAGCGCCCGGCAGAATTCGGTCCCGATGCCGCCGTCGATGGCGTCGGCGCAGAGCTCCGCCAGCAGCAGCGGCAGGTTGACGAGGACCGCCATCCAACCGGTCTCGCGCAGGGTCTCGATCGCCACCCCGAGCCGGTCGGAATAGTCCGCGCCTCCCGCCCATTTCGCCTCCAGGGCCCGGGCGATCCGCACGCAGGCTTCGGTGCGGCGCAGCACCGCCCCGTCGAACAGGGGCAGCCGCGCCTCCAGGAATTCGGCCGCCTGCGCCGGCTTGCGGTCCGCCAGCAGCAGCTGGAACAGGGTGATGAAATGCGGCCAGCGCTCGATCGGCGGCTCGTTCGCCGCCTCGATCGCGGCCATAAAGCGGTCGCAGGCCCGGTACGCCTCGGGAAGATTGCCCTGCCGGGTGTGCAACGCGGCCTGGCAGTCCGCCACCACGGCGACCTGGGTGGTGAAGCGGCTGTCCGCGATCTCCGCCAGGCGGTCGACCAGCCCGGCGAACTCCTCCCACTCGTTGCGCAGCTTCATCTGCAGCTGCAGATGATACAGCGCGCCGAACTCGACCCCGCGCAGCGCCTCGCGCTCGCCGATGGCGATGGCGGCGCGCAGCGCCTGCTCCGCCTCGGCATAGGGAAAGCCGCGCCGCGCATAGGGGAAGAAATAGCGCCCCCTGACCGCACCGAAATCGACCAGCCAGAGGCCGAGCACCCAGGGGGAGACGCCGGGATCGTGCAGCTCCTCCGCGACGCTGTCGACGGCGGTCTCGAACAGCGCCGCATTGCCGGTCGAGCCGGAATAGGAGATCAGGATCTGGCTGGCATGCACCCGCGACGCCGGCGAATCGCCCGCATGGGGCGTCGCCAGCCTTGCGGCCAGTTGCTCCGCCAGCCGGCCCGAGGCCTCCACGCCGCGGCGGTAGTCGTCGGCGTAGACGCAGGCCCGCAGCAGCCCGACCCGGACCAGGAGGTGCTCGTCCGCCGGCAGCTCCGGCAGCCCCTGGTCCAGGAGCGCGAAGGCGCGCCGGGTCCAGTCGGCCAGCCCCTGATGCGTGCGCCAGCTGTCGGTCTTGACCAGGACGGCGCGGGCCACCGCCAGGCAGCGGCCGCGCGTATCGCCGTCATGCTCGAAGGCGGCCCAGGCTCGCGACAGCCACGTCTCCGCCATGCCGTCGTCCGGCATCGCGGCGACGCCCGCCCAGTAGCACAGCCAGCCGTCGAACGCGTCTTCGGGCAGTTGCGCGCACCAATCGGCGAAGGTGGCGCGACGGCCCTGCGCCAGCACCGCCTCGGCATGATCCGCCATCAGCCGGCCCGCCAGCCCCCAGGCCCGGCCCTGCAGCGCGAGATCGATGGCGTCGTCGCCCCGCCCCGCCTCGCCGAGGACCGTCGCGGCCCGGATCCGCAGCCGGACCTGTTCCTGCGCCGGGAAATGCCGGGCGAAGCGGTCGCTCAGGAAGCCGCGCAGCAGGTCGTGCAGGGTGAACACCGGCTGCGCCGCCTCGCCGCGCGCGACCAGGAGCTGCCGGCGGTGCAATCGCTCGAGCACCGAGCGGGCCCGATCCGACCCCACCATGGCCGTCGCCAGCTCGGCGGTGATCTCGGGCAGCAGGTTCAGCTTCAGCAGCATGTCCTGCTCGGCCGCCGGCAAGGTGTCGAAGAGCTGCGTCCCCAGCACATCGAACATCGCGTCTTCGCCGCCGAGGGCCGGCCTCGCCGCCGGTCCGGCATCGACGGCGATGCCGGCTTCCGCCAGCAGCACCAGCCCGGCTGCCCAGCCCCGGGCAGCCCCGACATCGATCGCCGAGGCGGCGCGCAGCATATGGGCCGTCACCAGCTCCCGCGCTTCCTCGTCCGAGAAAGCGAGATCGGCGTGGTCGATCACCGCGATGGCGCCGCGGTGCCGAAGCCCGGCCAGCTCCGTCGGCGGCAGGGTGCGGGCCAGGCACAGGCAGCGCAGCTGCCGCGGGCGCTCCTGCAGCAGGATGTCGAGCGTGCCGCGGAAGCGCGCCGTCTCGGTCCGGTGCAGGTCGTCGAGCACCAGCACGGTGCCGGGCCTCAGCAGGGCAAAGAAGGCCTGGAAGAAGCGGCGGGCGAAGGCCTCGGGCTGTTCCGCGTATTCCGGTCCGAACACCGGCAGGCGGCGGGCCCTGCCGGCCGGCAAGGTCCGCCCGAGGAAATGGAAGAAGCTGGCGATGTCGTCATCGCCCTCGTCGACGCGGTACCACAGATGCGGTTCGCGGCGGTCGCGGAGGTAGTCGACGGCGGCCGTGGTCTTGCCGTAGCCCGCCGGTGCCGCCACCCAGCAGCAGCCGTTCCGCAGGCCCTGGCCGATGGCCTCGAGAATCCGGGACCGCCGGACGATGTGGCTCGGCCGCGGCGTAATCAGCTTTACGGCGATCGGCGAAGCTGCCATGCCCCCTCTCTCCCCCAAGACGGCAGTCTAGCAGAGTCTTGTCTGATGAATGACAGCCGACTGCGCCCCGCGGCCGGCCATGCCGAGCCCTGGACCCAGGCATGACGAGGTGGGGCGCGCGGCGACGCCCCGCTCCAGTCCAGAATGGCAGCCAACCGCCCCGCGATCCGCCGGGGCGGATATTGTTTCGCCGTCAGGAGGAAGCCCGTGGTGTCGACAGCCGAGCAGGATCGGAAGGCCCGGGCCGTGCCCCCTGCCCCCCATGGCCTGGCCCCCCATGGCCTTGCAGACGAGTTGCTGATCGACGCCCAGGTCGACGACGTCCCGGCGCCGGCGACGCCGCTCAAGGCCGGATGGCTGCTGGTCGTCAGCCTGGTGCTGATCGCGCTCAACCTGCGCCCGGCCCTGTCGAGCCTGGGCCCGGTGCTGAAGGAGATCATCGCCGACACCGGCATCTCCGCCGGCACGGCCAGCCTGCTGACCACGGCGCCGGTGGTCTGCCTCGGCCTGTTCGGTGTTCTGGCGCCGCGGATCAGCCGGCGGCTGGGCACCGAGCGCGCGATCCTGGCGCTGCTGCTGGTGCTGGCGGTCGGCACCGCGCTGCGCGGCCTGGGCACGACCCCTGCCCTGCTGCTGGGCGCAGTCCTGGCCGGCGCCGGCATCGGCGTCACCAACGTGCTGCTGCCGGGCATCGTCAA
This sequence comes from Inquilinus sp. OTU3971, assembly GCF_038440215.1. Taxonomy (NCBI): domain Bacteria; kingdom Pseudomonadati; phylum Pseudomonadota; class Alphaproteobacteria; order Rhodospirillales; family Rhodospirillaceae; genus Inquilinus; species Inquilinus sp. OTU3971. The sequence continues at coordinate 4,750 of NZ_JASATH010000230.1, forward strand.
GCGCGACTTCCCGGACAAGGCCGCGCTGATGACCGGGGTCTACACCATGGCGCTGTGCGCCGGCGCCGCGATCGCCGCCGGCAGCACCCTGCCGCTCGCCCGGGCGGCCGACGGGTCCTGGGCCTTGGCCCTGGCCTTCTGGGCCATCCCGGCGATCATCGCTGCGCTGGTCTGGCTGACCCAGATCCCGCCGCGCCAGGGCCCGGCCGCCCATGCCGGCTTCACCGTCCGCGGCCTGTGGGCCGACCCGCTGGCCTGGCAGGTCACGCTGTTCATGGGGCTGCAATCCTCGCTGGCCTACAGCGTCTTCGGCTGGCTGGCCCCGATCCTGCGCGACCGCGGCGTCGACGGCGTCACCGCCGGACTCATGGTCTCGGTCTCGATCATGGTCCAGGTCGCCGCCGCGCTGGTGGCGCCGTCGCTGGCGACCCGCGGCCGCGACCAGAAGCTGGCCGCGGTGCTGTGCATGGCATTCTCGCTCGCCGGGTTCCTGGGCTGCATCTTCGCGCCGCTGGGCACGGTCTGGCTCTGGATCGTGCTGCTCGGCATCGGCCAGGGCGCCGCCTTCGCCGTGGCCCTGACCCTGGTGGTGCTGCGCACGCCGGACGCCCATGTCGCGGCCCATCTCTCCTCGATGTCGCAGGGCGTGGGCTACACCCTGGCCTCCGGCGGGCCGCTGCTGATCGGCCTGCTGCACGACTGGACCAGCGGCTGGACCGCGGCCGGGCTGCTGGTGCTGGCGATCGGCATCGTCGCGGCCCTGGCCGGCCTCGGCGCCGGCCGCGACCGGCAGGTCGGGGCCCGGACCGTGGCCGGTTGATCGGGACGATCATGGCCACCCAATCCAGCCGCGGCCTCGGGGCCGGCGCCGCGCTCAGCGCCTTCCTGATCTGGGGCTTCGCGCCACTCTACTTCAAGGCGGTGGAGCATATCGGCCCCTGGCAGATCGTGGCGCACCGCATCCTGTGGAGCGTGGTCATGCTGGGCCTGCTGCTGCTGGCCTTGGGACGGCTGCGCGAGATCGGCGACGTGCTGCGCAGCCGCCGCCGCTTCCTGACCTATTGCGCCACCACCACGCTGGTGACCGTCAACTGGAGCGTCTTCATCTGGGCGGTGCTGAACGGCTATCTGGTGCAGTCGGCGCTCGGCTACTATCTCAGCCCGCTGATCAACGTCCTGCTCGGCGTCGCCTTCCTGGGTGAGCGGCTGAGCCGGCTGCAGGTCGCGGCCGTCGTCCTGGCCGCGGCCGGCGTCCTGGTCTCGGTGATCGGCGCCGGCGAGATCCCGTGGATCGCCCTGGTCCTGGCGTCGACCTGGGGCTTCTACGGCCTGATCCGCAAGCGCGAGAGGATCGACCCCTTCGTCGGGCTGATGGTCGAGACCGGCTTCCTGCTGCCGGCCTGCCTGGCCTATCTGCTGTGGCTGTGGAGCCAGGGCGCCGGCGCCTTCGGCCCGATGGCGGCCGGCGGCGAGGGCTGGGCGATGTCGCTGGCGATCATGGCCTCCGGCCTGATCACCGGCCTGCCGATCGTGCTGTACATGATCGGGGCGCGGCACCTGCCGCTGTCGACCGTCGGGCTGCTGCAATACCTGGCGCCGAGCATCAACCTGGTGCTGGCCACGCTGGTGTTCGAGGAGCCGCTGCGGCCGGCCACGCTGGTGACCTTCGCCTGCATCTGGGCCGGGCTGGCCCTGTTCACCTTCGACGCCACCCGGCGCGCGAGGATGCCGGTGGCTCCGCGCCACGGCGTCGGCTGATAACAAAAAGGGGCGCCCGGAGGCGCCCCTTTTCTCGTCGGACAGCCGGCTGAGATCAGCGGCTGTAGAACTCGACCACCAGGTTCGGTTCCATCTGGACCGGATACGGCACATCGGCCAGGGCCGGGCTGCGCACGATCTTGCCCTTGAAGGAGCCGTGGTCGACCTCGATGTAGTCCGGCACGTCGCGCTCGGAGGACGAGATCGCGGCCAGGATCACCGGCAGCTCACGCGACTTCTGCTTGATCTCGATCACGTCGCCGTCCTTGACCTGGTAGGAGGCGATGTTGAGGCGCTTGCCGTTCACCAGGACATGGCCGTGGTTGACGATCTGGCGGGCGGCGAACACGGTCGGGACGAACTTCATCCGGTAGACGACGGTGTCCAGGCGGCGCTCCAGCAGGCCGATCAGGTTCTCGCCGGTGTCGCCCTTGCGGCGCACGGCCTCTTCGAACAGGCGGCGGAACTGCTTCTCGCCGATGTTGCCGTAGTAGCCCTTCAGCTTCTGCTTGGACATCAGCTGCGTGCCGAAATCGGTCGGCTTCTTGCGCCGCTGGCCATGCTGGCCCGGGCCGTATTCGCGGTTGTTCAGCGGGCTCTTCGGACGGCCCCAGAGGTTGACGCCGAGGCGGCGGTCGATCTTGTGCTTCGAATTCAGGCGCTTGCTCACGCGCTCGATCCTCTCTCATGTTGTCCCGGTAGGCCCTGCCAACGGCAAGGCGGGGCGCCGGCTCGTGCGCCGGACCCACGTTCCCAGGAATGGAAGCGGTGAAAAACGCCATTCCGGCCCGGATGTCAAGCCCGAAGCCGGCTTCCGCTACCCCGGCAGGTAGTGGATATGGGGCCGGCCGTGATGCGGCGACCGTTCGACATGGGCGCGCACGCCGAACACCTCGCGGATCCGGGCCTGGGTCAGGATCTCCTCCGGCGCGCCGGCGCAGACCACCCGCCCGTCCCGCAGCAGCGCCACGGCGTCGCAGAACATGGCGGCCAGGTTGAGATCGTGCAGGGCGACGATGCTGGTGGCCGGCAGCCGGCCGACCAGCGCCAGGATCTCGAGCTGGTGCTGCACGTCGAGATGGTTGGTCGGCTCGTCCAGCAGCAGCTCGGTCGGCGTCTGGGCCAAGGCGCGGGCGATCTGCACCCGCTGCCGCTCGCCGCCCGACAAGGTGTGCCAGGACTGGCCGCGCTTGCCCTCCAGCCCGACCCGGCGCAGCGCCTCCTCCACCGCCGCGTCGTCGCGGTCGCCCCAGGGCGACAGCGGGCCGCGATGCGGGGTGCGGCCGAGCCGCACCACATCGAGCACCGTCACCTGCATGTCGGTCGCCGCCTGCTGCTCGACCAGGGCGACGCGGCGGGCGATGGCGGCGCGGGCCAGGCCGGCGATGTCGGCGCCGCCCAGGGTGATCACGCCGCTCTCCACCCGCCGCAGCCGGCAGATCAGGCGCAGCAGGGTGGATTTGCCGGCCCCGTTCGGGCCCAGCAGGCCAAGCATCCGGCCCGGCGCCGCCTCCAGCGTCACGCCGTCGACGATCATCCGGCCGCCGGCGGCCCAGCGCACGTCATGCGTCGCGATGGTCATGCCTCCCGCCTCGCCCGGTACAGCAGCACCGCGAAGGCCGGCGCGCCGAACAGGGCGGTGACCACGCCGATCGGCAGGATCTGCTGCGGGATGATGATGCGGGAGACGATGTCGGCCAGCACCATGAAGATGGCACCGATCATCGCCGTGGCCGGCAGCAGCCGGGCGTGGCCCGGCCCGACCAGGAAGCGCGCGGCATGCGGGATGACGAGGCCGACGAAGCCGACCGACCCGACGATGCTGACCATGGTCGCCGTCATCGCCGCGGTCGCCGCGAACAGCACCACTCGCACCCGAGTGACGGCGATGCCGAGCGAGGCCGCCGCGTCCGCCCCGAAGGTGAAGGCGTCGAGCGCGCGGGCGTGCAGGATGCACAGGACGAAGCCGGCCGCCGCGACCGGCATCGCGACCTGCACATCCGGCCAGCGCACCCCGCCGAGGCTGCCGAGCAGCCAGAACATCACGCCGCGCGCCTGCTCGGCACTGGCCGAGGTGGTAACGATGGTCGAGGTCAGGGCGTTGAACAGCTGCGATCCGGCGACGCCGGCCAGGATGACCCGGTCGACGCCGCCGCCAACCCCGGCCGCCAGCAGCGACACCAGGACGAAGGCGAGGACGGCGCCGATGAAGGCGCCGCCGGACAGCGAGACGGCGCCGCCGCCGAATCCCGCGATCATCACCGCGACGGCGCCGGTCGACGCCCCGGCGGAGATGCCGAGGACATAGGGCTCCGCCAGCGGGTTGCGCAGCAGCGCCTGCAGGATCGCGCCGGACAGGGCCAGCGCGGCGCCGCAGCAGGCCGCGACCAAAGCGCGGCTGAGCCGGTAGTCCCAGACTACGCCTTCCTGGATCGGGCTGAGCGCGAAGCCGGCGCCGAACAGCCGGTTGGCCAGCGCCTGGACGGTGGTGGCCAGGGGGATCGCCATCTCGCCGATCGACACGGCCAGGGCGATGGCCGCGACCAGCACCGCCAGGGACAGCACGGCCAGCAGGACGCGGACGCCCCAGCCGCCGCCGAGGAGCGGCCTCACCCCCCGAGCCCGAAGCTCTTGATGCCGCTGGCCACCGCCTCGATGCCGTCGACGGCGCGGATCGAAGGCTGCATCGCCTGCACGTCCATCACCACGAAGCGCTTGCCCCTGACCGCCTCCAGCCGGCTGGCCACCGGGTCGGTGGCGAGGAAATTCAGCTTCACCGCGGTGTCGTCGGCCGGGTAGCGGCGGCGGCTCATCTCCGCCATCACGATGATTGCGGGGTTGGCGGCGGCGATGCGCTCCCAGCTCACCAGCGGCCACTCCTCCTCGGTGGTGATGACGTTGCGGGCGCCGAGTTGCTGCAGGATGTAGGCCGGCACGCCGTTCTTGCCGGCGACGAAGGCCTCGCCCGCGACCTCCTTGCTGGAGAACCAGAACACCATCGGGACATTGCCGAGCCGGGCACCCGCCACCGAGGCGATGGCCGCGGCCTCGCGCCGCTGCAGCTCGGCCACCAGCGCCTCGCCCCGGTCGGCGACGTCGAAGATCCGCGCCAGGTCGCGGATCTCCTGATAGACGAGGTCCATGCTGAACAGCTGCTTGCGCACGCCGTCGCCGCCGCCGGAATTGTCCTTCTCGACGCAATCGGCCGGCGAGATGTAGGTCGGGATGCCGAGGCCGGCGAACTGCTCGCGGGTGCCGACCGAGCCCTGCGGCCCGACATGCCATTCGAACTGGGCCGTCACCAGCTCCGGCTCCTGCCCGACCACGGATTCGAAGCTGGGGTCGTTGTCGGCCAGGCGCGGGATCCTGGCGTTCGCCGCCTCATAGGCCGGCAGCACCGGACCGAACCAGACGGCCGTGCCGACGATGCGGTCGGCCAGGCCGAGCGACAGCAGGATCTCGGTGCTGCTCTGCCCGATCGACACGGCGCGTCGCGGGGCGTGGTCGAAGGTGACGTCGACGCCGCAGTTGCGGAGCGTCAGCGGATACTGCGTCGGGTCGGCCCACGCCGCCGGCGACAGGACGAGAAGCCCGGCCAGGGCCAGGGCACGCGAAGGGAAGGACCGGAACGCCATCACGAGAACCTCCTGCCCGGGCCACCCCGCCCGGGAAACGGATTGCGCTGCGACGGCAGGTCTCCTGGCTCGCGGATCATGGCTTCGCGCCTGCCTTCCCACCCGCGCCGCGGGCAGTGGCATGGCCCTTGAGGGGCCACGAGGACGCTCGGCGATCCGCTGACAGTTGCGGGGGCAGCCACGGATTCCGCCCCCCTCACACTCGATTGGGGGGCGCCACCGTGTTCCCTTTTGATCCCATGCGGGAACCGTCGCCGGACTGTGTATCAGCGGTGCCGAGAGCTGGTCAATCGAGGCGGATATCCCAAGCAGGGCGATCCGACGGAGGTGCCGCTGGATTGCCGCGCCCCTTCGGGGCTCGCAATGACGGTTTCATCTCCTTGGGCAGCCCCCAGCACCGGCGCTCAGTTGCTGTCCAGCTTCGGCGGCCTGGGCGGCGGCCTTGCGGGCGGCTCATCCGGCGTCGGTTTCGCGACTGGGGGTCGAGGGCGCTTCGGCTTCGCTGGAGGATCCAGGGTCTCGGGCCGGGCATAGGGGCGACAGCGGGTGCCCGCTCTCCTCGATCGCCCAGGGCTCGGCCTACCACAGGCTCCAGTCCGGCTCGACACGCAACCCTCGGCAGAAGCGGGCGACAACCTCGCCGATCGGGAGGTCGCCGACGTCCTGCCTGAACTCGTCCCTCCTTGAGCCGGTCGTCCAGCTCGAACACATGCCGCGGCGAGATGGTGCCCGGCCAGCGGCCCCGGCACCGCCGAGGCGCCACGAGGTCTCGCCAGACCGTAGGGTGGCCGGCGTCAGTCGTCCCCGGTGAAGAAGTCCTCGTCCAGCCGCTTGAACTCGATCGCCCGGCTGGTGCGGACGCCGACATTGTATTCGATCATCAGGTCGGCGAGGCGCTGGCCGTCGATCAGGATCACGCGCTGCGCGAGATGCTGGACGAAGTCCTTCGCCTGCTGGCTGAAGCTCGAGGTCGTGACGAAGACGCCCTTGGTCGCGCCACGCCCCACGAGACTGCCGACGAAGGCCTGGACTTCGGGCCGGCCGACCGTGACATCGGCGTAGCGCTTGGCCTGGATGTAGATGCGGTCGAGCCCCAGCCGATCCTCGTTGATCTCGCCGTCGACCCCGCCGTCGCCGCTGCGGCCCAACCGGGTGGCGGCGCTGCGATGCGAGCCGCCATAACCCATGGCGACCAGGAGATCGACGATCACCTGTTCGAAGAAGCTCGGGCTGTTCTGCAGGATGCGCTGCAGCAACTCGTCGCGCAGCGCCGCCTGCAGGGCGAGATGGGCGGCTTCGATCTGCTCTTCCGGTGTGGTCGAGGCCGTCGGCTCGGTGGCGGAGAGAGCGGCCTCGGGAGGCTCTCCGGCTTCGCCGGCCGCCGCCGCGCCACTGCGACGGAATTCCTGGAAGCTCGGGTACTGCAACAGCAGCTCGACGTCGATCCGCTCCGGGTTGCGCGCGAGCAGAACGCGCCCGGCCTCGCTGGCGACGAAGCGGCCGCGGCGGGGCGAATCGATCAGCCCGGCTTTGCCCATATAGAACTTCGCCCAGTGAATCCGGTTGTGCAGGATCTTCTGCCGGCCGCTGGGCAGAAGCTGGTCCCGCTCCTCCGTGGTCAGGCCGAATTCGTCGGCAATCTGGTCTTCGAGATCGGGCACGCGGGTCTCGCCCAGAGCGGCGTGCCGCAGCACCGGCAACATGAGCGTCTGATAATCGGGAATCGCCATCGTCGCCTCACGCCATCGCCTTGGGCGGCCGGCCCCGCCCCCCCCCGCGCGAGCACCGCCGCGGG
>NZ_JASATH010000231.1:0-11911 GCF_038440215.1 Inquilinus sp. OTU3971
CCCCCCCCCCCCCCCCCCCCCCCCCCCCCCCCCCCCCCCCCCCCCCCCCCCCCGGGGAGGGGGGACTTAAAAAAGCTCACTCCGCCGATGTGTGATCTCGGGTGAGGGGGTGGCCCCGGCCCATCCATTTGCTTCGATCCAAACAGCCGCGCCGCCTCACCGCCCGCTGAAGTACGGCGCCCGCCGGAGCCGTGTCTGGACATAGACGTGCTCCTGGTGGGTGCCCGGCGCGTAGGACCGGTCGGAGCCGGGCACGGCGACGTTGCGCTCGCTGGGAAAGCGCGCGACGAAGTCCTCGTCGATGTCGCAGCCGAGGCCCGGCGCGTCGGGCACGGCGATCGAGCCGCCTTCCTGCACCGGATGCGGCACCACCGTCCGGGCCCGGCCCGGCCAGTCGGCGTCCAGCCGTTCCAGGATCAGCGCGTTCGGGATCGCGGCCAGCAGATGCAGCGCCGCATATTCGGCGACGGGGCCGAGCGAGCCGGAATGCGGCGCCATCATGATGTGGTGCGCCTCCGCCATCGCCGCGATCTTCCGCATCTGGGTCAGGCCGCCCGCCCGGCCGGTGTCCGGCTGGATGATGTCGACCAGGTCGCGCTCGATCAGCTCGCGCTCGCCGAAGATCGTCGCCATGCGCTCGCCCGCCGCCAGCGGCACATGGGCGGCGTCGCGGATGCGCCTGTAGCCGTCCAGGTTGTCCGGCGCGATCGGGTCCTCGATCCACAACAGGTTGTAGGGTTCGAGTGCGCGCGCCAGCCGGGCGGCATCGGCCGGGGTCAGCCAGGGCGGGCCGTGCAGGTCGATGGCGATGTCGACCTCGTCGCCCACCGCCTCGCGCAACGCCGCCACCTTGCGCACCGGGTCGGCGACGCCGCCGCATTTGATCATCCGGATGCCATGGCTCTTCACCGCCAGCGCCGCCTCGGCCGTGTTGGCGTGGGAGTAGATCGGCACCCGGTCGCGCATCTTGCCGCCGAGCAGGTTCCACACCGGCACGCCGAGCGCCTTGCCCTTGATGTCCCACAGCGCGACGTCGATGCCGGTCATGGCGCCGGCGCCGACCGTCCCGAGCATGCCGTGCCCCATCGTCGCGACCTGCATCTTCTGCCACAGCCGCTCGATATGCGTCGGGTCCTCGCCGATCAGCAGGGCCTTGAGGTCCTGCACCGCGGTCTCGATCACCCGCGGCCAGCCGGAGCATTCGCCGATGCCGACGATGCCGGCATCGGTATAGACCTTGACGAACAGCCAGTTGCGGAAGCCGCCGAGCTTGCCCTCCGCGATCGCTGTGTCGCCGGACCGGCCGTCCGTCGCCCATTTGTCGGGGTCCGGCGGGCCGGCCTGCATCAGGAAGGTCCGGATGTCGATGATCTTCATAGCGCCAGGCTCCGCTCGGAGGATTCGGTGTACCGGATGCGGTTGTGGATGCTGCGGCGGCGCGGATCGGGCCGCGGCACGGCGGAGATCAGCGCCCTTGTGTAGTCGTGGGTCGGCGCCTCGCAGACCTCGTCGGCCTGCCCGATCTCGACCAGCCGGCCGCGATACATCACGCCGACGCGGTCGCACATGTAGCGGATCACGCCGATGTCGTGGCTGATGAAGATGTAGGCGAGGTCGAGCTCGTCCTGCAGCTTCAGCAGCAGGTCCAGCACCTGGAAACGCAGCGAGACGTCGAGCGCCGAGGTCGCCTCGTCGGCGACGATGACGCGGGGGTTCAGCGCGATGGCCCGGGCGATGCCGATGCGCTGGCGCTGGCCGCCGGAGAAGGCGTGCGGATAGCGCTCGCGCCAGGCGGGGTCGAGGCCGACCTGGCGCATCAGCCCGGCGACGCGCTCGTCGAGGTCCTTGCCCTTGGCGATGCCGTTGACCAGCAGCGGCTCGCCGATCACCTGGGCCACCGTCATGCGCGGGTTGAGCGAGGAGACCGGGTCCTGGAAGATCATCCGGATCTCGCGTCGGCACGCCGACAGCGTCGGCTTGTCGGCCTTGGCCAGGTCGACGACGGCGCCGTCGGCCCGGCGGTAGCGGATGGCGCCGCCGGTCGGGTCGTAGACCCGCAGCAGGCAGCGCCCCATGGTGGTCTTGCCGGAGCCGGATTCGCCGACGATGCCGAGCGTCTCCCCTGCCCGCACCTGCAGCGACACGTCGTCGACGGCGGCGAAGGCGGCGCTGCCGGCGCCGAACTGCATCCTCAGCCCCTCGACCTCGACCACCGGCGGGCGGTCGGCCGGCAAAGCGGGGCGCCGGAGGCGGATCTCGGCCTTGTCCTCGAGCTTGAGGACCGAGCCGATCAGCATCTTCGTGTAAGGGTCCTCCGGCGCGTGGAAGATGCGGTCGACGGAGCCGTGCTCCATCACCCGGCCCTGGTACATCACCAGCACGTCATCGGCGATCTCGGCCACCACGCCCATGTCATGGGTGATGAACAGCACCGCCATGCCGAATTCGGCCTGCAGCCGCTTGATCAGGTCGAGGATCTCGGCCTGGGTGGTGACGTCCAGCGCCGTGGTCGGCTCGTCCGCGATCAGCAGCTGCGGGTTGCAGACCAGCGCCATGGCGATCATGGCGCGCTGGCGCATGCCGCCGGAGAACTCGAAGGTGTAGCGGTCGATCGCCCGCTCCGGCCGCGGGATCTCGACCTGCTTCAACAGCTCGATCGTCCGCGCCCGCGCCGCGGCCTTGCTCATGCCGAGATGCAGGCGCAGCACCTCCATGATCTGGTCGCCGACCGTGTGGATCGGCGACAGCGACGACATCGGCTCCTGGAAGATCATCGCGATCTCGCGGCCGCGCACCCGGCGGATCGCCCGGCTGCGCGGGTGCAGCTTGGCCAGGTCGACACTGCTGCCGTCGGTGCGGTTCAGCACCATCTCGCCGGAGACGATGCGCCCCGGCGCGTCGACGATCTGCAGGATCGAGCGCGCGGTGACGCTCTTGCCCGAGCCGCTCTCGCCGACGACGCAGAGGGTGCGGCCGCGCTCGACCGCGAAGGACACGCCGTCGACCGCCTTGACCAGCCCGGCGCGGGTGGGGAAATGGGTCACCAGGTCGCGCACCGCCAGGACCGGCTTCGGGCGTCCGGGGAACGGCACGGGGGCGGCCGGAGGGTTCGTCATCGGGGCCTCTTCGCCGTCACTTGTTGTACGGGTCGGCCGCGTCGCGCAGGCCGTCGCCGAGCAGGTTGAGCGCCATCACCGCGACCACGACGAAGGCGCCGGGCGCGAACAGCCAGGGGGCCGTGGCGATCGAGCGGATGTTCTGCGCCTCGCGCAGCAGCACGCCCCAGGAGATGGTCGGCGGCTGCAGCCCGAGGCCGAGGAAGGACAAAGCCGTCTCGGCCAGGATCATGGCCGGGATCGCCAGCGTCACCGAGGCGATGATGTGGCTGAGGAAGCTCGGCATCATGTGCCGGAAGATGATCCGCCCCTCGCTGCAGCCGTCGAGCCGGGCGGCGGTGACGAACTCCTCGGTCCGCAGCGACAGGAAGCGGCCCCGCACGACGCGGGCCAGCTGGGCCCAGCCGGTCAGCGAGAGGATCACCGTGATCATGAAATACTGAGTGATCGCCGGCCAGTCCTGCGGCAGGGCGGCGGCCATGGCCAGCCAGATCGGGATCGTCGGCAGCGCCAGCACGAATTCGATCACCCGCTGGATCACGAAGTCCGGCTTGCCGCCGTAATAGCCGGAGATGCCGCCGAGGACGAGGCCGATGGCCAGCGACAGGAACACGCCGACCAGACCGACCGACAGCGAGATCTGGGCGCCCTGCATGATCCGGCTCCAGACGCAGCGGCCCAGCCGGTCGGTGCCGAACAGGAACAGCGGCTGCTTCGGGTCGGCCGAGGCGAGGAGATGCAGGTCGGTGGTGAACAGGCCGAGGAACGAATACGCGTAGCCGCGGCCGAACAGCGAGACCGCGACCTTGCGCGCCGGGTCCTCCTTGTACACGGCGGCGAGCGTCTCCGGGTCGCGGGTCAGCTTGTGGGGGTGGAAGTAGAGGCCGAATTGCAGGCTTCCATCCTCGGCCCGGTCGAACAGATGGATCGCCTGCGGCGGGTGGAAAGCGGCGCGGGCGTTCTGCTGGCTGGGGTCGTTGATCGCGAACAGGCCGGGCACGGCCGCGATCACATAGAGGATCACCACGATCACCAGCGAGGCCATGGCCAGCCGGTGGCGGCGGAAGGCCCACCAGATCAGCTGCCACTGGGAGGCGACGGCGAGCTGGCCGGCGGGGGCGACGGTCGCGAGGTCGGTCATGGAGCCCCCTATTCGAGGCGGATGCGCGGGTCGACCAGCGCCAGCAGGATGTCGCTGATCAGCGACCCGATCAGCGTCAGCGCGCAGATCAAGAGCACGAAGGCGCCGGCGAGATACATGTCCTGCGCCATCAGCGACTGCAGCAGCAGTGGCGCCGCCGTCGGCAGGTTCAGCACGATCGCCACCACGATCGAGCCGGAGACCAGGTTCGGCAGCAGCCAGGCGAGGGTGGAGATGAACGGGTTGAGGGCGACCCGCACCGGGTATTTCAGCAGCAGCCGGAACTCGGACAGGCCCTTGGCGCGGGCCGTGGTGACGTAGGGCTTGTGGATCTCGTCCAGCATGTTCGCCCGCATCACCCGGATCAGGCTGGCCGTGCCCGAGACCGCCAGGATCAGCACCGGGATCCACAGGTGCTGCAGCAGGTTCCACGTCTTGGCGACGCTCCAGGGCGCCTTCTCGAATTCCGGCGAGAACAGGCCGCTGACGTCCTGCCCGAACTCGATGGCGGCGACATACATCAGCACCAGCGCCAGCAGGAAGGACGGGATGGCCAGCCCGGCGAAGGTGATGATCGTAACGATGCTGTCGCCGATCGAGTATTTGCGCACCGCGGAATAGACCCCGATCGGCAGCGCGATCGCCCAGGTCGCGATCAGGGTGGCCAGGGTCAGCACCAGGGTCAGCGCCATGCGCTCCCAGATCAGGTCGCTGACCGGCTGCTGCCATTCGAAGGACAGGCCGAAATCGCCGCGGGTGATGATGCCGCCGATCCACTTGGCATATTGCAGCAGCATCGGGTCGTTGAGGCCGAAGCGCTCGCGCAGCGCCGCCGCCGCGTTCTGGTCGACGATCTCGTTCGAGGCGGCCAGCGTCGCGACATAGCTGGTCACGAAGTCGCCGGGCGGCAGCTGGATCAGGACAAAGGCGAGGAAGCTGACCGCGAAGAGCGCGGGCACCATCCACAGCAGGCGCTTGGCGATGAAGCGGAGCATCCGGGGCTCTCCTCGAAACGGGCGCTGAGCGACGGAGGAAGCCGACTTCTCGAGCTGACGCGTCAGCTCGAGAAGAAGAACTGCTGCGGCATGGCCGGGCCGGGATTCGGCCAGGTCCAGGAATCCGGCTCCTTCTCCGGCGCGTTGATCAGGTTGGTCTTGACCACGCCGAAGGTGTTGGCGGCGAGGCAGATTCCGACCGTCTCGAAGGCCTCGGCGGTCAGGTCGAACAGCTGCTTCATGATCGCGCCGCGCTTGTCCAGATCGGCGGTGCCGCGCGCCTGGTCGAACAGCTTCATCCGCTGCTTCTGGCTCTCCGGCGGCTCCTCGCCCGACTGGCCGTTCGAGACGTACCACAGCGTCCAGGGAATGGCGTAGCGCGAGCCCTGCGGATGCTGGGCGAAGAAGTCGCGCGGGTCGAACATCGGGTCGAGCCCGCCCGAGCCCGGCCACACCGCGGCGTCATGGTCGTTGCTGTCGCCGCGGGTGTAATACAGCGCACGCTCGATGGTGTTGACCTTGATGTCGATGCCGATCGCCGCCCAGTGCCGCTTCACCAGCTCGAGCACGTCGACCAGGTCGGGGTTGAGGGTCGGGATGACGTCGATGGCGAAGAAGACCTTGCTGCCGTCGGGATGCAGGCGGAAGCCGTCGCCGCCGGCCTTGTAGCCGAGCCTGTCCAGGATGGCGTTCGACTGGTCGGCATCGAACTCGGTGAACTGCCGGCCGAGCTTCTCATGGTACCAGGGATGGCTCGGCCGCGGCCCGGTCTGGTACGGCTCAGTCTGGCCGAAATAGACCAGCTCGATGATCTCCTGCCGGTCGATGCCGAGGGACAACGCCTGGCGAACCTCCTTCTGGCTGAAGAAGGCCCGCAGCTTCGGGTCCTTGTGGCAGATGTTCAGGTAGATCTGGCAGGCCTGCGCCGCCGAGGGTTCGAGCTCGATCAGCCGGTACCCGCCCTTCTCCCGGTTCTGCGACAGCGTCGGCTTGTTCTGGAGCGCGCTGACGTGCCGTTCCTGGATGTCGAGCTTGCCGGAGATGGCATCGAGCAGCAGCGATTCAACGTCCTGCGAGATGCCGAAATACAGCTCGTCGACATAGGGCAGCTGGTTGCCCTCGGTGTCGACCTGCCAGAAATACGGGTTGCGCTTCATCACCACGCGGGTGGCGCCGCCGACATAGGGCTCGGCGATCACCCAGGGGTCGAGGGTCGGCTTCTCCGGATTGCCCCAGCGCTGCGGGATCTCGATGTCACCGTTCTTAGCCCGGAACAGATCGGTCCACTTCGACAGCTTGGCCTGCGTCACCAGCTCGTCGACCTTGTCGTTGTACTTGGGATGGAACTGGCTGGCGTAGTGCTTGGCGTACAGCGTCGGGTGCTGGCCCAGCGGGGTCGCCAGCGTCTCCAGATAGGTCGCATAGGGTGCGGCGAAGGTGAACTTGACCGTGGCGTCGTCGACCTTGGTCACGACCACCGGCTTGCCGGCGATGGCGAGCTGCGAGGGGACGGAGCCGTAGAGCTCGGAATTCTTGGCACAGTCCTCGATCGAGAAGACGATGTCGTCCGCGGTGAAGGGCTGGCCGTCCGACCATTTCGTGCCCTTGCGCAGATGGAACACGAACTCGGTGGCGTCGGCGTTGATCTCCCAGCTCTCCGCCAGGTTGGGCAGGGCCTTGGTGAATTCGAGGTTCCAGCGCACCAGGCCCTGGTTGCCGACCATGCGCAGGATGCCGTTGTGGTCGGACGAGCCGCGCAGGCCGCGATGCAGCGTGCCGCCATAGGTGCCGACCTTGGTCAGCGGCTGCACCACCAGCGGGTTGGCCGGCAGGCGGTCGGCCAACGGCGGCAGCTTGCCGTCCTTCACCAGCTGCGCCAGGTCGGGCGCTTCCTTGGCGGCCTGCGCATGAGCGAGGCGCACGGCCAGCGGCAGCGCCGCCACCCCGGCGAGACCCTTCAGGGCCATGCGTCGGGCGAACACGTGCGGCGAGGCGCTGAGCTTGTCGTCCATCCTGGGACCCTCCCCTGTGTGCTGCGTCGGATCCGGCTTCGCCGTGCGTGCCGACCCGCTTCCTTTGCCGTTTCGGTCATATTACAAATATTGACAAATCACAACCGGAATGGCCTTGTTCCAGACGTTTTCTGTCGCCCAGAATTGCTGCAGCGCAAACAGCGTAAAGACCGGTGAGCCGCGGCAGCGGACCAATTCGGCATGAAGGCGAAGCAGGTCACCAGCCGTGATCAATCTTGACAACTTGCCGGCGGGGGGATGGCGGGCATGAGTGGCACGGATGGCGATGTCGGCCTTCTGCCGCAGGACGGCGGACCGCCGGCCCGGCTGAGCGAGGTGGTCTATGACGGCATCGTGTCCCTGATCGCGCATGGCGATTTCGCCGTGAACAGCCGCCTGCCCTCGGAATCGGAGCTGTCGGCGCGCTTCGGCGCGTCGCGGCCGGTGGTGCGCGAGGCGCTGGGGCGGCTGCGGCAGGACGGGCTGGTGGTCTCGCGCCAGGGCTCCGGCTCCTATGTCCGGCGGCAGCCGGATCTCGAAGTGCTGCGTTTCGCCCAGGTCCGCTCTCTCGCCGATGTGCAGCGCTGCTTCGAGTTCCGCGCCGGGCTCGAGGGCGTCGCCGCGGCACTTGCCGCCGAACGCTGGGAGGCGGGGGATCTGCGGGAGATCGAGGACGCGCTCGAGGCCCTGGAAGCCTGCCTCGGCAATGGCGAGCTCGGCGCCGACGAGGACCGGCGCTTCCACGAGGCGATCGCCCGCGCGACGCGCAACCCGTATCACATCGCCGTGCAGTCCTCGCTGGCCTCGCACATCGCCGTCGGCATGAACATCACCCGCCATCTCAGCCGGATGCGCACGCCGGAGCGGATCCGGGCGGTGCAGGACGAGCATGTCGCGATCGTCGAGGCGATCCACCGGCGCGACGCCGGGGCCGCGGCCGAAGCCATGCGCCGGCATATCCTCAACGCCCGGCAGCGGATGTTTGAAGGAGTCTGAATCGTGACCTCAACCGTCCCGCCCGGCAGCGGCCCCGCCGGCGCCCACGGTGTTGCGCCGACCTCCTCCGCCAAGTCGATCGTGCTGACCGGCGGCGCCGGCAATGTCGGCCGGATCCTGCGCCGCGCGCTGGCCGGCCGCATCGGCGCGGTGCGCATCCTCGACATCGTCGATCCCGGCCCGCTGGCGGAGCATGAGAGCTGGGTGCCGGCCGACATCACCGACCTGGCGGCGCTGACCGCGGCGGTCGAGGGCGCCGACGCCATCGTCCATTTCGCCGGCTATCCGAACGAGCGCGCGGCCGAGGACATCCTGCGGGTCAATGTGCTGGGCACCCACAATGTCTACGAGGCGGCGGTGCGCAGCGGCATCGACCGCGTCGTGCAGGCGTCGAGCAACCATGTCACCGGCTTCTACCCGCGCGACGCCCATGTCGGGGTCGAGGACCAGATGCGGCCGGACGGGCTGTACGGGTTGAGCAAATGCTGGGGCGAGCTGGAGGCGGGCGTCTATTTCGAGAAGGCCGGCATCCGCACCCTGGCGATCCGCATCGGCAATGCCGGCGAGCGGCCGTTCGACGTCCGCGGCCTGGCGGTCTGGATCAGCCCGCGCGACCTGGCCCAGCTGGTGCTGATCGGCCTGGAGCATCCCGAGATCGACTGCACCACCGTCTACGGCGCCTCGGCCAATGACGCGGCCTGGTGGGACAATTCGGTCGCCACCGCGCTGGGCTATCGGCCGCAGGACCGCACCGTCGACTTCGCCGCGCCCGAGGCCTTCCAGAACAAGCCGTCGGATCTGCCGCAGGTGACCGACCACTTCCAGGGTGGCTGGTTCAGCGCGCAGGGCCATGACGGGGTCGTGCGCCGCCGCCGCGTCTGGCGGAACCGGAGCTGATCCGCCCCTCCCTGCCGAAGCCGGCGGCCACCTTGCCGCGCGTCGGTTCCGGGACGCCTGATCGCAGACGGCCATCCGTCGTGTGGACACCCGGCATTGCCGTCCCTTTTGGCGGCTGAAGCTCCCAGAAGCCATAGGCAGGAAGACAGGATATCGAAGTTTCATATTCTAAAGTTGTTATTTAATTTCCAACCCAAACGCAGATTGACGAAACAAAGACGACGGATGATGATCCATATCATCGTATGCCAATAAATAATGCAACGATGATTCTGCAAAAGGATTGAGACAATGTCTGATATATTTGGAACAGATCAGGCGGACCACCTCATCGGAACCCCAGAATATGATGAAATATATGGATATGATGGCGATGATACGATCTACGGCCTCTATGAGACTGATTGGATATATGGAGGAAACGGCGATGACTATATTGTCGGAGGCGGCGGAGATGATTATTTATTCGGAGGAACCGGAGACGACAGAATAGTACTTGGCGAAGAATCAGCACAGCGCACCGATACACACGATGACGAAAACACCGTAGACGGAGGGGAAGGGAACGATACAATTTCAAACGGGTACGGAGAAGATATAATATCCGGGGGATCCGGCATTGATATCTATATGATTTCAGCCAGCTCCAATTACGACAAAGACGTTACCATCATAATAACCCTGGGAGGCGACATCGAAGGTGGTGTTTGGACCGACGGAGACATTCTCTCCGACGATGTGGAGAATGTAGACTGCAGCAGATCATCCGGCGGCCTGTTCAAGATCAATGGGTCCGATACCGACAATGCGCTGAGCGGTGCGGCCAGGAGCGACTATTTGTTCGGCGGCGGCGGGAACGACAGGCTCATGGGTTACGGAGGATCTGACGATCTCAGAGGTGGCGACGACAATGATGTCCTGATCGGTTCAGGCGGGGCCGATTCCCTGGATGGAGGCGAGGGTGACGACGCACTATGGGGCGATGACGGAGCCGACGAGCTCAATGGAGGTGCGGGAGGGGATTCCCTGGTCGGAGGGACGGGGCCCGATATCCTGAAGGGACATGAAGGAATCGATACGGCGAACTACAGCACGTCCGGCGGCGCGGTGAACGTCAACCTCGAGACCGGGGCCGGAAGCGGTGGCGATGCCGATGGCGACAGCCTGGACAGCATCGAGTATGTGATCGGAAGCGCCCGCGACGACTTCCTGATCGGATCGGCCGGCGACAATTTCCTGGAGGCCAGCACCGGCAACGACAGGATCGACGGCGGAGGTGGCAGCGATACGCTCTTCGGCGACGACGGGAACGACACGCTGAACGGGGGCAACGACGCCTCGTATGACTTTCTGAACGGCTATTACGGCAACGACACCCTTGTGGCCTCCGGCACCGGCGCCGACAGGCTGGACGGCGGCGAGGACGTCGACACCGTCTCGTTCACGACCGAGACCGGCCGGGTCTCGGTGGTCCTTGCCGACAGCGGCGACGGTACGGCGGTGATCACCACGCCGGACGGCCCCTCCGTCACCATGACCCTACTGTCGATCGAGAACGTCAACGGCACCGCCCGCGCCGACACGATCCAGGGCAACGGCGGCGCCAACGTCCTGGCCGGAGGCGCCGGCGACGACATCCTCCAGGGCGCGACCGGCGGCGGCGACACGCTCGACGGCGGCGACGGCGCCGATACCGCGGTGTTCACCAGCACCGCCCACTCGGTCGAGGTGACGCTGCTGTACGGCCGGGCCGGCGAGGCGCTGGTGAAGTCCGGGACCGAGACGGTCTCGACCGACACCCTGATCTCGATCGAGAACGTCACCGGCATGGCGCTCGGCGACATCATCTCGGGAGACCGCGGCGCCAATGTCCTGCGCGGTGTCGGCGGCGACGACCACCTGAAAGGCTGGGCCGGCAACGACACCCTCGAAGGCGGCGATGGCAACGACGAACTCAAGGGCGGCAGCGGCAACGATGCGGTTCTGGGCGGCGACGGCGACGACGTACTGGCCGGCAACGGGGGGGCCGACACGCTGTTCGGCAGCGTCGGCTCCGACACGCTGGACGGCGGCCTCGGGGTCGACATCGCCGACTACACCTACAGCGACGCGTCCGTCGCCGTCGGCCTCGCCAACGGCCAGGACGCCGGCACCGCCTCCGGCGGCTGGGCCGAGGGCGACACGCTGACCGCCATCGAGACGGTGGTCGGCAGCGGTCATGACGATACGCTGTCCGGCAACCGGGACGACAACAACCTCCAAGGCGGCGGCGGCACCGACACTCTCGACGGCAACAGGGGCGACGACCTGCTGAACGGCGGCGCCGGCGCGGACATGCTGATCGGGGGCAAGGGCGCCGACATATTCAAATTCACCGCCGCGTCCGACACCAATATACGCACCACCGACACGATCGCGGACTTCAACCACGGGCAGAAGGACAAGATCGACCTCTCTGCGATCGACGCGAAGAGCGGCACCTCGGCCAACGACGCCTTCAGCTTCATCGGCACGGCCGGGTTCAGCGGCAAGGCGGGGGAACTGCGCTTCACCGCGGACGGCAAGTTCGGCACGACGGTCGAAGGCGACCTCGACGGCAACGGCAGTGCCGATTTCAGGATCGCCCTGACCGGCGAGATCGCCCTCGTGGCCAAGGACTTCGTGCTGTAGGCCGGCTTCGGCCGGTCGGCCGAAACCAGCCACCGCCGGGGGGGGGGGGGGGGGGGGGGGGGGGGGGGGGGGGGGGGGGGGGGG
>NZ_JASATH010000232.1:0-11709 GCF_038440215.1 Inquilinus sp. OTU3971
CCCTCGGGGAGAGGGAGGGGGCCGGCGCCGAAGGCGACGGGAGGGTGAGGGGGCTTGCGCCGGCGGATCCGGCGGCAAGTCGGTCCCTCAATACTGGCTACGCCTCCCCGACACGATGTGGATGATCCCAGCCGGGTCGGAGATCCAGAAGCCGTCGAAGCCGTCGGGCAGGCGTTCGATCTCGTCGCGGCGGGCGACGCCGGCGGCGGCGAGATGCCCGGCCGCCTGCGGCACGTCGTCGGCCACGATCTCCAGCCACAGCTCGGCCTGGCTGAGGGCGTCGACCCGGTCGATCCACAGCTGGTTGGCGCCGAACTCGAAGCCGACCGCCGGCGGGTGGTTGTCGAGCGGCTTGAGGCCGATCACGTCGCGGTAGAAGCGGACCGTGGCGTCGTACTGGTGCGGCGGCACCTTCAGCGCGATGTTGCGGCCGCCGGCGAAGGTCGCGGTCATGGAGTCCCTCCGGTCGTCAGGCCGAGGCGATGCGCTGCTCGTATTCGGCCTCGAGCGGCGTGTGGGTGATGAAGAAGGGCTGCGGCACCCGGCCGTTCATGCGGTCGACCAGAATGCCGAGATGGGTGTGCCAGCCGCCGGCCGCGCTCGCCATCTTGTCCCGCCCGAGGCGGCGGTGGGTCAGCACCAGCAGCACGTCCTCGCCCCGCGGCGTCAGCTCGAAGGTCACCTCCGACTCCTGGCCGGCCGGGCCGGGCCAGCTATGGGCCAGCAGCCGCGGCGGCTCCCAGCGCGTGACCCGGGCGGTGGAGCTGGCGCCCTTCTCCAGCGACTTGTACTTGGCCGGGATCTCGTCCGGCAGCGGCGATAGCTCGGAATGCAGGAAGTTCAGCTCCACCTGTCCGCCGACGCGCGGCTCGACAGCGCCCCTGGCCAGCCAGAGGCCGCGCTTGTCGGACTCCGTCAGAAACGACCAGACCCGCTCGATCGGGCCCGGTAGCAGCCGCTCGAACCGGACCGTGTCGGCGGCGATCAGGGTGCCGTAGTCGCTCATGATGTCTCTCCCGTGTCGGTGGGGGGCGGGGCGGCGCGCAGCTGGCGCTCCAGCTCGTCCAGCCGGCCGCCCCAGAAGCGGCGGATGCGGCGCAGCCAGTCGTCCATCGCGTCGAAGCCCTTCTGATCGAGCGTGTAGATCCGCCGCTGCGCCTCGGGCCGGACCGTGATCAGCCCGGCCTCGCGCAGCACCTTGAGATGCTGGGAGACGGCCGGCCCGCTCATCGCGAACTCGCCGGCGATCTCGCCGGCCCCGCGCTCCCCCGCCGCCAGCATCTCGACGATGCGGAGCCGGGTGGGGTCGGCAAGGGCAGCGAAGGGTTGCATGAGTCTCTTATGAAGTTTTCACTTAAATAAGTCAATCCTTAAATTAAATCGTCATTGTGAGCGGCTGGCGCTGTCTTCAGGCCGCCGCGGCCGCCGGCACCTCGACCAGGCGTCCGGGCGCCGAGCCCTCCTTCTCGATCCGCCAGCGGCGGTCGTGGAAGGCGGCGACCTTGGGGTCGTGCGAGATGGTCAGCCAGGTGGTGCCGGGCAGCCGGTCGCGCAGCAGCGCGAACATCCGCTGCTCGGTCCCCTCGTCCAGGGCGCTGGTGGCCTCGTCGAGGAACAGCCAGCCCGGCTTGGCCAGGACCGCCCGGGCCACCGCCAGGCGCTGCTGCTCGCCGGGCGACAGGCGGCGAGCCCAGTACTCCTCCTGCTCCAGCGCCGGCACCAGATGGCCGAGATCGACCGCCCGCAGCGCCTCGGTCGCCGCTTCGGCGGAGATCTCCTCGGGCTTGGCCGGATAGGCGACGGCGGCGTGCAGCGTGCCCAGCGGCAGGTAGGGCCGCTGCGGCAGGAACAGCACCTTGGCGTCCTTCGGGATGCGGATGCGCGCCTTGCCGAAGGGCCAGATCCCGGCCAGGGCGCGGAACAGCGTCGACTTGCCGGCGCCGGACGGGCCGGTCAGCAGCAGCCGGTCGCCGGGGCGGACCGACAGGCCGCCGCCCTCGACCAGCGCCTGGCCGTCGGGCAAAGCGAGCTGGACGGAGTCGATGGCGAGGTCGCCGCGGGGCTCGGCCGCGACGTCGATCTCGGCCGAGCGCGCCTGGGCCTTGGCCGCCTCGAGGCTATTGCGGAAGCCGGTGAGACGGTCGACGGTCGCCTTCCATTCGGTCAGCGACTGGTAGGCGCTGACGAACCAGGACAGGGAGTCCTGGACGTTGCCGAAGGCTTGTTGGACCTGCAGGAACCCGCCAAGCTCGATGGTCCTGGCGAAATACTGTGGTGCGGCCAGGATGGCGGGGAAGACGACGGAGGCCTGGCCGTAACCGAAGGTCAGGAAGCCCAGCTTCTTCTGCCGGCTCATCAGCTGGTACCAGTTGACCATCACCCCGCCGAACAGGCGCAGCAGCCCCTGCTTCTCGCTCATTTCGCCCGCATACAGCGCGATCGCCTCGGTGTTCTCGCGGAACCGGACCAGGCCGAAGCGGAAATCCGCCTCCCGCTTCTGCTGCTGGAAGTTCAGCCCAATCAGCGGGCGGCCAACGAGATGCGTCAGCGCGGTGCCGACCACGGCATAGACGATCGCGGCCCACATCATGAAATGAGGGATGACGATGTCGTTGCCGAACAGCGGGATCGTCAGCGGCGCCGACAATGCCCACAAGATCACGGCGAAGGAGACCAGGTTCACCACATTGCCGAGGAAGCTGAGGCTGAGGGTCAGGGTGCCGTCGACGAATTGCTGGATGTCCTCGGAGATGCGCTGGTCCGGGTTGTCGGTGGCGCCCGCGGTCAGCTGCTGGCGGTAATAGGCCCGGTCGGCCAGCCATTCGCCCAGCAGGTGGTCGGTCATCCAGCGCCGCCAGCGGATGCGCAGCCATTGCCCGAGATAGGCGGCATAGACGCTGCGCAGGACATGGGCGGTCGCCAGGCCGCCGAAGATCGCCAGCTCACGCCAGAAGGCCGCCTGATTGTAGTCCTGCAGAGCTTGGTAGAAGCGGTTGTACCAGAAGCTGAACTGCACGCTCAGGAACACGGCGCCCAGGGTGAAGGCGACCACCACCACCAGCAGCCCGATCGCCGGCCATTTCTCCTTCGACCGCCAGAACGGCATCAGCAGGGCGAAGAAATCCTTCCAGAACCGGCGTGTGCTTGGCTTCATCGGGTGCGTCCGCCGCGCGGCGGATCCTCGGCTGCGACTGCAACCGTGATATCCCCCGCGGGCGGGCCGCACCCGTGAATTTCACGTAAGTTTCCCGTAATCCGGACGTTATCTGCGCAGGCCGGACAGGATTTCGTCCCGCTCCGCCGTGGTCCACGTCCCTGGTGCCAGGTCGCCCAGCTCCAGCCCGCCGAGGGCGACGCGGACCAGGCGCAGGGTCGGGTGGCCGACCGCCGCAGTCATCCGCCGCACCTGGCGGTTGCGGCCCTCGGTCAGGGTCAGCCGCAGCCAGGCGGTCGGGATCGACTTCCGGGCCCGGATCGGCGGGTCGCGCGGCGGCAGGTCCGGTTCCTCCGCCAGCCGCTCGATGCCGCAGGGGCGGGTCGGGCCGTCGGTCAGGGCGATGCCGCCGGCCAGGGCCGCCAGCGCCTCCTCCGCCGGGTCGCCCTCGACCTGGGCCAGATAGGTGCGGGGGTGGCCGTGCTTCGGGTCCAGCAGGCGCTTGATCAGCGGCCCGTCATCGGTCAGCAGCAGCAGACCCTCGCTGTCGGCGTCCAGCCGGCCGGCGGCATAGATCCCGGGCGGCAGGCCGAACTCGTTCAGGCCGCGCCAGCGCCCCTCCGGCGTGAACTGGCTCAGCACGCCATAGGGCTTGTGGAAGACGACGTAGCGGCACTGGTCCGGCTCCGGCGAGGGGCGCTTGCGCCGCTCCTCGCGCCAGCGTTCGCCCGGCTTGGCCGACACCGGCTTCGCTGCTCCGGCATCGCCGGCGATCTTGCGCGACGAGGTCAGCGGGCCGCGCGTCCGGCGGCGCGGCGCTGGTGCCTCGGCCGGCTCGGCGCGCTCCTCCGGCACCGGGCCGCGTGGGCGGCCGCGCCGGCGCGGGGTGGCTTCTTCAGCCGGCTCCTCGCCGTCCCACAGCCATTCCGGAATAGCGGCGCGTGCAGCCTCCTGCGGCGTGGTTGCTTTCGACCGCGATCCGCGCGGCTTGCCGGGCGCGGGCCGGCGGCCGGCCGCGGCCGGGCCGGACCGCTTCCCGCCGCGAGGCGCCTTCTCGTCGTCGGCCTTCGCGGCGGCGAGGCGGGACGGCGTCTTGCCGTCGCGGGGCGGCCGACGCCTCGGCATCGCCTCCGGCTCATCCTGCCGGGCACTACGGCCACCGGCAGCGCGCGCGGTGCGGCGGGGAGCGCGTTCGGCCTCCTCGCGGTCCGCAGGGGCTCCGCGGGACGGCCTGTCGGGGCGCCGGGTGTCCCGCGCCGGCCGCTCGGCCTGGGCTCCGGCTCGGCCGGCGGGCTTGCGTCCGCGCGGCGGGCGCCGCTCGTCGCCGTCGCCGGCTTCGGAGGATCGGCCGGGGCCGCGCATGCGTCCGGCGCCGGATTTCGGGGGGCGCGGGGGGCGGCTCATGCCGTGGCCTGCCGGCGCAGGAAGGCGGCCAGATGGTCGATCTCGGCCCGCATCGCCTCGACATTGCCGGCCATGTGCAGACAGGCGTGGATCATGCCGCGCCACAGCCGGAATTCGTGCGGCCGTCCGTCCACGGCCAGGCGATAGGCAAGCTGTTCACTGTCGGTCCTCAGGCAATCGTACTCCGCCGCGGTCAGGTACAGCGGCGGCAGGCCGGCGAGATCGGCGTAGAGCGGCGCGGCCAGCGGCGTGCGCCGGTCGGTGCCGGCCGGGACATAATGGCCCCAGAACCACTCCATCTCGGCAGTCGACAGGAAGTAGCGGTTATCGCCGCCATACGCCAGATGCGATGGCGTGTCGTGGTCGGGCGCGAACACGCCATAGACCAGCGCCGCCCCGCGCAGGGGCCGCTCGCCGGCGTCGCGCAGCGCCAGCAGGGTGGCGAGCGACAGGTTGGCCCCGGCGGAATCGCCGGCGATCACCAGGCGGTCGGGGTCGATGCCCCAGTCGCGGCCCTGGGTGGCGAGCCAGCGTACCGCCGCGACGCAATCCTCGAGCGGGGCCGGGAACGGATGCTCCGGCGCCAGCCGGTAGCCGAGGCTGACCACCTTGAGGCCCGAACGCTGCGCCAGCTCCCGGCACACGCCGTCATGGCTGTCCAGGTCGCACAGCACCCAGCCGCCGCCATGGATGTAGACGATCGCCGGCGACGGGTCGGTCGTGCCGGGGTCGTAGAAGCGTGCGGCGATCGGCCCCGCCGCGCCGGGCAGGGTGCGGTCCTCGACCCGGGCCACGGCCGGTGCGTGCTCGTTCAGGAGCGGCAGGACCGAGGCCATGGCGCGCCGCGCTTCGGCCGGCGACAGTCGCTCGGCCGGTGGTGTGTCGCCGGAAACAGCAGCGATCCGCTCAAGCATCGTAATGATCTGCGGGTCGGCCGCCATGATCCGGCCTTCTTTACTTGATGAAACCGATCGCCGCCCGGCTGGTGGGAACCAATAGATCGATGCAGCGTTCGACCGCTGCGTCCCCCGCCTTGCAGGTCAACACGTCGTTCAACAGCACACGGCCGAAATTACCGCAATCATGACCGGCGATCTCGAACACCTTGACCATGGTCTTGTCGGCGCTCAGCGGGGCCATGTCCACGGCCAGCTGGTCAACGATGATGCCCTTCGGGTCGAACACCACGAGGTCGAGCTGCAGGTTGCTGTAGCTCCGGCTGGTGCCGTTGTGCATGACCATGAAGGCCCGGCAGCCATTGTTGCCGGGTTCGAGCTTGTTCAGCTCGATGTCGATCGCCTCCTTCGGTGCCGACTCGGCGGCGGGCTTGTCCTGCGCCAGGGCCGGAAAGGCGGCAATCGCGATAAAAAAAGCGAAAAAACGTGCCGGGCGAACCCAGGCGGAACGGCGGATTTCAGCGGTTTTGCGGGACATATGGCCTTCCGTCGGTCTGGACTCGCAGGGCGCGCCATGATACCCGCGCCCCTCGTGACCGCAATGAAATGCACTTGGGCGGTCGGTGTTCCCGGAATCGTTGAGACCATTCCCGGGCCCGATCGCCGGCGCAGAGCGTTGCCCCGTCTCCCGGCGGCGCCGGGCGGAGTGTGCCCGGATGGGCTCCGCCCGACGCGCCGACAAGGGGGAGGTCGGGCATGACGTCGAAGGGCCTCCTTCTTC
Organism: Inquilinus sp. OTU3971; assembly: GCF_038440215.1. NCBI lineage: Bacteria > Pseudomonadati > Pseudomonadota > Alphaproteobacteria > Rhodospirillales > Rhodospirillaceae > Inquilinus > Inquilinus sp. OTU3971. Next base: position 6,236 of record NZ_JASATH010000232.1, read on the forward strand.
TGTCGATCGCGCTGGTCGGGGCTACCGCCCTCGGCGGCGCGATCGCGATCGATTCCGCGCGCCCGGCATTGCCGCCCGTCGTCGCCGTCGATCTCGCCGGGATCGCGGTCGAGCCCGCGCATGTGGTCGACCCGGCCGAGGCGGTGCGGCCGCAGCCCGCCGTCGCCACGATGCGGCGCCTGGCCGAGATGTCTCCTGCCCCCGCACCGCACGCCGACCCGCTGCAGGTCTTCTTCGGCTCCGCCTTCGCCGCGGTGCCGCGCCTGCCCGAGCCGGAGCCGCCGCTCGACCCCTGGGCCGATGCCCTGCAGCAGGTGACGCGCCCGGCGCCGGAGCCGCAGGAAGTCGAGCCGTTGCTGGTGCCGGTCAGCCTGCCCGGCCCCGGTGCCGAGGCCGCGCGGCTCGACCTGCCGGCCCGCCTGGCCGACCTGGTGCCGCTGCCGGGGCAGCCGGTGGCCACGCCGCCGGTGCAGGCGACCACCGAGCCGCCCCTGGCCCCGGCCGAAGGCTTGGCGGACACGGCGCCGGTGGCGCCCGTCACCCCGCCGGCGGTGCAGTCCGGCCCCGCGACCCTGATCGATGTCGCGCCGAACGAGGCGAAGCCCGTGGTCGTCGCCTCGCTGGGGCCGACGGCGGGCCTGCTGGCCGAGACCGCGGCCGCGTCTCCCGCATCGATCGCGCCGGTGGCCGCGGTGGCGCCGGCCACCGCCGATCCGGTCCCGTCCCAGCCTGCCGTGCCCACCTCGTCCGGATCGGGGCAGGCGATGGTCGCGGCCGACGCCGTGTCCATGGTGCAGCCCGCCGCGCCCGGCGCGGCGCCGGTCTGGGCCCGGCCGCGCTCCTCGCTGCTGCGGGTCGACCGGCCCGAGCCGGAAGAGACCGAGCGGCTGGATGTCGCCCTGGCCCGCGCCGTGTCGCTGATCGAGCCGGCGGGCGCGCCCTGGCTGCGCGACGCCGAGGCCGACGGCGCCGGCCGCCGCCTGACCGGTTGCGGTCCGGGCGACCTGGCCTGCACCATCTTCGTCTCCGCCCGCGGCACCGCGCTCGACCAGCCCTCGCCGCTGCTGCGGCAGTACGGGGCGGCGCCGATGAGCATCGGCGGCGTGGCCCTGCCGGCCGAGCCGACCCAGGCGGAGCGGGCGCTGCGCTGCCTCGCCTTCACCGCCTATACCGAGGCCGGCAACCAGGGCACGCGCGGCATGGCGGCCGTGGTCTGGGTGGTGATGAACCGCATCGCCGTGGCCAATGATTTCGGCGAATCGCCCTGCGAGGTGCTGGCCGATCCGGGCCAGTTCGAGCCGCTGTCGCGCCCGCGCTTCCGCGCCTTCGCCAAGGCCGTGCGCGCCGGCGCCATGCCGCAGTTCCCGCAGCCCCTGAGCGCCCAGGACGAGATCCTGCAGCGCACCGCGCGCCTCGTGGTCTGGCAGATGCTGGACGGCTATTTCGCCGACGACCCGACCGACGGCGCCCAGTACTTCTTCGCCCCGGCGGCGATGCGGGCGCTCGGCCGCGGCATGCCGGCCTGGACCAACCGCTTCCGCCGCACCGCCTCGATCGGCGACCACGTCTTCTACCGGCCGAAGCGCGGCGGCTGAATCCGGCCGGCGGGGGTAGTCGGTTCGACACCCCGCACCACCTTATCTGCAGGCCGGGACCATCGGGCGGCTTGCCCTGAAATCGTCACGAATCTTTCCTGGCCCCGGCCTTTCGGCCGACCTAGAACGGATGTGATGGCTGCCACCAACCCCGCTTCCGCGACACCTTCCCTCGGTTCGGTCCTCCTGGCCGTGGCGCCGCTGCTGTTCAGCGCCGCGATCATGATCATGGGCAACGGGCTGTTCGGCACGCTGATTGCGGTGCGGATGGATCTCGACGGCTTCGATGTCGGCACCATCGGGCTGGTGCTGGCCTTCTATTCCGGCGGCTTCGCCCTCGGTACGCTGATCTGCCCGCGGATCGTGCTGCTGGTCGGTCACATCCGCACCTTCGCCGCCTTCGCCGCCATCGCCTCCGCCGCGGCGCTGTTCCATGCCCTGTGGGTCGACCCGATCGTCTGGGCGGCGCTGCGACTGGTCACCGGCATCAGCATGGCGGTGCTGTTCACCATCATCGAAAGCTGGCTGAACGCCCGCGCGGTGAACGCCGTGCGCGGCCGGGTGATGTCCTCCTACATGGCGGTGAACTACACCGCCTTCGGCCTGTCGCAGCCCTGGCTGACGGTGATGGACCCGGCCGGCTTCGCCCTGTTCTCGGTGGTGGCGATGCTGGTGTCGCTGTCGCTGGTGCCGCTGTCGCTGACCCCGGTCGAGACGCCGCCGGTGATCAAGGTCAAGCGCTTCGGCCTGCGTGCCCTGATCGCGATCTCGCCGCTCGGCGTCGCCGGCTGCTTCTCGGTCGGGCTGATCAGCGCCGCCTTCTCCGGCATGGGGCCGGTCTACGCCCGCACCATCGACCCGTCGCCGGACTGGATCGCCAGCTTCATGATGACGGCGATCTTCGCCGGCTTCCTGCTGCAATACCCGGTCGGCCGGCTGTCCGACCGCTTCGACCGGCGCCAGGTGTTCCTCGGCATCACCATCGCGCTGGCCCTGATCAGCGCCGCGCTGGCGCTGTTCGGCGGCACCTCGATGACGCTGCTGCTGGTGCTGCTCGCGGCCTTCGGCGGGCTGTCCTACACCATCTATCCGCTGAGCCTCAGCCACGCCAACGACTTCATGACGCCGGAGCAGCTGGTGCCGGCGGCCGCCGGCCTGCTGCTGTGCTACGGCACCGGCGCGGTGTTCGGGCCGATCGTGGCGTCGCGGGTGATGCAGCTGCTGGGCCCGGACGGGCTGTTCGTCTGGACCGGCTCGGTCGCGGCGCTGCTGGCGCTGTTCACCGTCTACCGCATGACCCGGCGCGCGGCGAAGCCGAACGAGGAGCAGGGCAGCTTCGTCTCGGTCGCGCCGACCACCACGCCGGTCGCCGCCGAGCTCGATCCGCGCGCGCCGGACGAGACGCCGCCGACCATGCGCGACGCCGCCTGAGGGGAACCGCCATGCTGACCCGCCGCCGCCTGCTGACCACGGTGCTTCCCGCCGCCGGGATGGCCGCGGCGGGGCTCGGCGGGGTGTGGCCGGCACGGGCCCAGGACCCGCTGTTCTTCCGCATCGGCACCGGCACCACCGGCGGCACCTATTTCCCGATCGGCGGCATCATCGCCGGCGCCATCTCCGGCCCGCCGGGCCTGCCGCCCTGCGGCAGCGCCGGCGGCAGCTGCGGCGTCTCCGGCCTGATCGCGGTGGCCCAGGCCAGCGCCGGATCGATCGACAACATCCGGCGGATCCGCGACGGCGAGTTCGATTCCGGCCTGTCCCAGGCCGATGTCGCCTTCGCCGCCTATGCCGGCGAGGGGCCGTTCGCCGGCCAGCCGCCGGTGACCAGCCTGCGCGCCATCGCCCATCTGTTCTCCGAATTCGTCCATGTCGTGGTGCCGGCGGACAGCCCGGTGCAGTCGGTGGCCGACCTCAAGGGCAAGCGCGTCTCGGTCGGCGCCGAAGGCTCCGGCACGATCTACGACATCCGCCTGATCCTCGCCGCCTTCGGCCTGAAGCAGACGGATGTGACCGAGGTCTATGAGCGGCCGGAGCCCTCGGCCGACCTGCTGGCCGAAGGCGGGCTCGACGCCATGGTGATGACCGGCGGGCCGCCGCTCGGGGTGATCGCCGACCTGGCGCGGCGGCGGCCGATCCGGCTGCTGCCGGTCACCGGGCCCGAGACCGAGGCGCTGATCGCCAAGGTGCCGTTCTTCACCCAGGAGCCGATCCCCGCCGGCCTCTATGACGGCGTCGCCGCGGAGGTGCCGGCCCTGTCGGTCGGGGCGATCTGGCTGGTGGCGGAGCGGATCGAGGAGGCCACGGTCTACGAGATCACCCGCGCCCTGTGGCAGAAATCGACCCTGGACCTGCTGGCCGCGGGCCATCCGCGCGGCAAGGAGATCTCGATCGAAGGCGCCACGCGCGGCCTGGGCGTGCCGCTGCATCCCGGCGCTGCCCGCTACTATGCCGAGCATGCGGTGCTGAGCCTGCCCGCCCGGGCCACGCCCTGAACCGAAGCCCGGCGGGCCGGACGACGCGGCACATTCATCCAGTTGAAATATGCGGGCGGACCCCGTAGAACTGGCGGTACATCAGGAGTTGGGCACTGCCCGACGCCAACCTGCTTCCCGAGCAAGGTGGCGCCCCCGAGAGGGGGGATGTGGTCGAACCGACAACCAAACGGGTCCATCCACAATTCGGTCCTGCCCACGACACGCGGAACAGAACCGAAGCGAAATGCCGATCAAGATTCCGAACGACCTGCCCGCCCGGTCCGTCCTCGAAGCGGAGGGGGTCATGGTGATGCTCGAGGCGCAGGCGGTGCGGCAGGACATCCGGCCGATGCGGATCGGTCTGCTGAACCTGATGCCGAACAAGGTCAAGACCGAGACCCAGTTCGCCCGGCTGCTCGGCGCCTCGCCGCTGCAGGTCGAGCTGACGCTGGTCAAGATGACCAACCATGTCCCGCGCAACACGCCCAGCGACCACATCCTGTCCTTCTACCGCGACTGGCAGGACGTCCGGACCGAGAAGTTCGACGGCTTCATCGTCACCGGCGCGCCGGTCGAGACGATGCCGTTCGAGCAGGTGACCTACTGGGACGAGCTGCGTCGGGTGTTCGACTGGACGCAGACCAACGTCCATGGCTGCTTCAACATCTGCTGGGGGGCCCAGGCGGCCGTGCATCATTTCCACGGCGTGCCCAAGCATGCGCTGCCCGAGAAGAAGTTCGGCGTGTACCGCCACCGCATCATCGAGGCGGCGTCGCCCTATCTGCGCGGCTTCTCCGACGATTTCACCATCCCGGTGTCGCGCTGGACCGAGAACCGGCGCGAGGACATCCCGGCCGCCAGCGGCATGAAGGTGCTGATGGAGTCGGACGATGCCGGGCTGTGCCTGCTGGAGGATTCCGGCCGCCGGTCGCTGCACATGTTCAACCATGTCGAGTACGACACCGACACGCTCGGCGACGAGTATTTCCGCGACATCGCCGCCGGCAAGACGATCGCCCTGCCGCACGACTATTTCCCGGAGAACGACCCCGAGCGTCGACCCCAGAACCGGTGGCGCAGCCACGCCCATCTGCTGTTCGGCAACTGGATCAACCAGATCTACCAGACCACGCCGTACGAGGTCGACGACATCGGCCGGGGCTAGACCGGACTGAACTGAGATCGGGTTACGTCGGCGCATTCGGCCAGGCCTGACACGATGTCGGGCATTGCCTCTCCCGCCTGGCGGGAGAGGTCGGGCGTCCGCAGGACGGCCGGGTGAGGGCTGGTCCCGGCCTCGACGAAGTCCCCTCACCCGGAGCCGCTTCGCGTCTCCGACCTCTCCCGCATGCGAGACCTTTTCACAATAGCGGCGACCCGTTCCTTTTTAGTTCCCCCTCCCCTT
>NZ_JASATH010000233.1:0-11599 GCF_038440215.1 Inquilinus sp. OTU3971
CCCCGCCGAAAGTACCGTTTTGCCAAGAGCGAGCGCATGATCCGCCCGGTCCTGAAGCGCTGACCCTGGTGTCGCGACCGGGCCGCCCTCACCCGGTCTCGCTGCGCGAGCCCGACCTCTCCCGCAAGCGGGAGAGGCAATCGGACGACGCCGGGCAGATGTGTAGATGCTCTAGTCCCGCGAGGGGAGGGGGAGAGTAGAAGGGCCGGTCGCCCACTATTCCGCCGCCGGCTCGGCCACCCGATGCTGGCGCTGCCATAGCGAAGCATAGAGTCCGTCGCAGGCCAGCAGCGCCGTGTGGCTGCCGCGCTCGGCCACCCGGCCGCGGTCGAGCACCAGGATCTCGTCGGCATTGACCACGGTCGACAGCCGGTGGGCGATGATCAGGGTCGAGGTGCCGCGCGAGGCCTCGGCCAGCCGCTCCTGGATCGCCTGCTCGGTGGCGCTGTCGAGCGACGAGGTCGCCTCGTCGAAGATGAACAGGCGCGGCTGCTTCAGCACGGCGCGGGCGATGGCGACGCGTTGCTTCTCACCGCCCGACAGCTTCAGCCCGCGCTCGCCGACCAGCGTATCCCAGCCGTCCGGCAGCGCGGCGACGAAGCGGTCCAGCTGGGCGATCCGCGCCGCCGCCTCGATCTCCGCGTCGGTGGCGTCGGGCCGGCCGAAGGCGAGGTTGTCGCGCAGCGTCTCGTTCAGCAGCACCGTGTCCTGCGGCACCACGGCGATGGCGGCGCGCAGCGAGGCCTGGGTGACGTCGCGCAGGTCCTGGCCGTCGATCAGGATCCGGCCGTCGGACGGGTCGTAGAAGCGGAACAGCAGCCTGGCGATGGTCGACTTGCCGGCGCCGGAGGCGCCGACCACGGCGACCGTCCGCCCGGCGGGCAAGGTGAAGCCGACGTCGCGCAGGATCGGCCGGCGCGGGTCATAGGCGAAGGAGACGTGCTCGAAGACGAGATCGCCATGGCCGGGCGGCAGTGGCACCGCGCCCGGCGAATCCGTCACCTCCGGCGCCTCGTCGAGCAGCGCGAACATCTGCTCGACCGATCCCAGCGAGTTGCGGATCACGCGGTACAGGCGGCTCAACTGCTCCAGGGGCCGGGCCAGTCGGACGAAATAGGTGTTCAGCAGCACCAGGTCGCCGACCGACATGGTGCCGGCCTGCACCGCCTGGCCGCCCAGGATCAGCAAGATGGCGAGGCCGAGGCTCAGCACCGTCATCTGGGCGATGCCGTTCAGGCTGCGGAGAGCCAAGCCCCGCGCCGCCAGCCGCTCGACCTCCTCCAGTCGCTCGTCGTAGCGGCGGCCGATCGCGCCCTCGGCACCGAAATACTTCACCGTCTCGTAGTTGATCAGGCTGTCGATGGCGACGGCATGGGCGCTGCTGCTCTCCCGGTTCATGGTCCGGATCGTGCTGCGCAGGCTGTCGGCGCCCAGCGTCATCGCCCAGGCGAAGGCGGCCAGGGTGGCGGCGGTGACCAGGGCGTAGAAGGGCGGCAGATGCGCCAGCAGGATGGCGCAGGTCGCAGCGATCTCGATCAAGAGCGGCAGGATGCGGAAGGCGACGTCGTAGATCAGCTCGCGGATGCCGGAGAGGCCGCGGCCGAGATCCTCGCTGACCGCGCCGGTGCGGCGGCCCAGATGGAAGCGCAGCGACAGCCCGTGCAGATGGGTGAAGAAGGTGCGGCTCAGCCGCCGCACCAGCCGGTGCTCGATCGGGCCATAGGCGGCATATTGCAGCTCGCCCAGGATGCGCCCGACCCAGGAGGCGACGGCATAGGCGGTGATCACGCCCATCGCCCCGACCGCCCAGGTGTTCGCTTTGCCGGCATAGGCGTCGATCGCCAGCGAGAACAGCAGCGGCACCAGCGCCACGGCGAAGGAGGACAGGAACACCAGCGCCACGCAGGCCAGGATGCGCAGCCGCACGCCCCAGCTCTCGCCGCGCCACAGATAGGGCATGACCCGGCCCAGCGTGGCCAGGTCGCCGCGCGCGCTGTGGTCCCCTCGGGGCGGTGTCATCGACATAACCGGACTCGCATCGTCGCCGTCGCATCTTATTACACGGCTGCGGCCGGCATCCCGTCGTCATCGCGTCTTGCCTGGCGGACCGAATCATGTAACTTTTGAAGTTACATGAAGCACAGCGAGCGCCTTTCCGCCGCCCTCCATGTGCTGGTGCACATGGCCGAGCGGCCCGACGCGGCCCTGACCTCGGCCGAGATGGCGGCCTTCGTCGGCACCAACCCCGTGGTGATCCGGCGCGGCTTCGCCGGGCTGCGCCAGGCCGGCATCGTCACCTCGGTCAAGGGCCATGGCGGCGGCTGGCGCCTGGCGCGGCCGGCGGAGGCGGTCACCCTGGCCGAGATCCAGCACGCCCTCGGCGAGCGCGTGGTCTCGCTCACCGCGTTCGACGTCCCCCAGCCGACCTGCCTGATCCTGCGAGCGGTGACCGCCGCGCTGGACGAGGCGATGCAGGAGGCCGAACGCACGCTCGACCGGCGCCTCGCCACCCTGACCCTGGCCGACCTCGCGGCCGATGCCCGCCGGCTGAACGCCGGCCGCCCTTACGGAGATCCGCACCATGTCCCATGACGTCATCGTCGTCGGCGGCAGCTTCGCCGGCCTGTCCGCGGCGATGCAGCTGGCCCGCGCCCGCCGCCGGGTGCTGGTGATCGATGCCGGCCGGCCGCGCAACCGCTTCGCCGCCGCGTCGCACGGCTTCCTCGGCCAGGACGGCAAGCCGCCGCGAGAGATCCAGCAGGAAGCCCTGCGGCAGCTGCTGGCCTATCCGACGGTGGCATTCCTGGAAGGCGAGGCGGTGTCGGCCCGCCGCGCCGACAGCGGCTTCACGGTGGCCCTGGCCGACGGCGGCGAGGCGGCGGCGACCTGCCTGATCCTGGCCATCGGGGTGGCCGACGAGCTGCCTCCTGTCCCGGGGCTGCAGGAGCGCTGGGGCGCGACCGTGCTGCACTGCCCCTACTGCCACGGCTACGAGGTCGCCGGCCGGCCCCTCGGCGTCCTGGCCAATCACGCGCTCTCGACCCATCAGGCCGGGATGCTGCCGGATTGGGGGCCGACCACCTATTTCACCCAGGGCGAGTTCGAGCCCGATCCCGCGCAGGCGGCCTATCTGGCGGCCCGCGGCGTGTCGATCGAGCGCAGCCCGGTGGTGGAGCTGCTCGGCGCCGCGCCGGATCTCGAGGCGGTGCGGCTGGCGGACGGCCGGGTCGTGCCGGTCGCCGCCCTGTTCACCGCGGCGCGGATGCGCATGGCCAGCCCGCTGGCGGAGCAGCTCGGCTGCGCCTTCGACGACGGCCCGCTCGGCCCCCGCCTGCGCGTCGACGACTTCAAGCAGACGACAGTGCCGGGGGTCTTCGCCGCCGGCGACGCGGCGACCCCGATGCACAACGCCACCCTGGCCTCGGCCTCGGGCGTGATGGCCGGCGTCTGCGCCCACCGGTCGCTGATGGGGATGGCGGCTTAGGATATCGACAGCGCGGCCCGGCTGGGCGAGGCTGCCGCCCAGCCGGAGGAGACCAGGATGCCGTCGCCGATCGAGTTCTATTTCGACTTCGCCAGCCCCTATGGCTATCTCGGCGCCATGCGGATCGACGCGCTGGCCGCGCGGCACGGCCGCGAGGTGCGGTGGAAGCCGGTGCTGCTGGGCCCGATCATGAAGCAGATCGGCACCAGGCCGATCCGCGAGCTGCCGGTGCGCGGGCCCTATCTGGAGCAGGATGCGGCGCGCTTCGCCGCCTTCCTGGGCATCCCCTTCACCCTGCCGGCGCAATGGCCGATCGCGGCCCTGGCGCCGTCCCGCGCGGTGTGGTGGCTGGCCGATGCCCGGCCGGCCCTGGCCCACGACCTCGCCGTCGCGCTGTACGAGGCCCATTGGGGCCGCGGCGAGGACATCGCGGCGCCCGAGGCGGTGGTGCGCATCGCCGCCGGGCTCTGCCTCGATTCGGCCGAGACCGCGGCGGCGATCCAGCGGCCGGAGGTCAAGGACCGGCTGCGCGCCGAGACCGAGGCGGCGGCGGCGAAGGGCGTGTTCGGCTCGCCCTTCTTCCTGCTCGACGGCGAGGGCTTCTGGGGCGCCGACCGGCTGGACCAGCTGGCATGGCGCCTCCAGGGCAGCCCGCGCGCCGGTTAGCGCACCTTCTCCGGCTTGTAATATTCCGGCGCCCAGCCCTTGCCGGTCCAGCGGAACAGCCGGCTGCCGTCGACCAGCAGGTCACGCTTGCCGGCGCTGTAGCTCGGCGCCAGGCCCAGATCATGGGCCTTGCCGTCGGCGACGGGGGTCAGCGACTGCGAGCCCTCGGCCAGGATCTCCCAGGGGCAGCCATTCGCGTCGCAGTGCTTGGCGTCGTTCCAGAACACGATCACGTCCGGGGTCAGCTGGCCGGGCTTCTCGTCCAGCTCCATCTCGGCCACCTGGAACGGCGCGTCGCGCCAGTTGATCACCGCCGGCGCCACCATCGGCGCGTAGCGCGCCTCGAGCATCGGGATCAGCCGGTCGGGGATCGGGCTCAGCCAGCGCAGGGGCGGCGGCGGGCTGTCCGGTGTGGGGGCGCTCGGCGTCGCCGCGGCGGTGTCGGCCGGGGCGACGGGCGGGGCTGCCCCCGTGGCCGGCGCCGTGGACGGCGCGATCGGGGTCGGCGCGCCAGGTTTGGCTTCGACGGTCCGGCCGCCGCTGGCGAGATGGGCCACCGTCTCCACCGTCAGCCCGTCATCCGGCGCCGGCAGGTTGTTCTTCTGCTGGTAGTCACGCACCGCCGCCATGCTGCGCTGGCCCAGGATGCCGTCGACCTGGCCGAGGCGATAGCCCGCTCCGTTCAAGGCGCTCTGCACCGCGCCGATCTCGGCCCGGTCGAATTCGATCGTCGGGCTGTCATAGACATAGGACCCGGCGATGCGGGGGGCGCCGTCGCAGTTCTGCGGCAGGGCGTTCGCCGTGTCGATCGCGGCGCCGCGGCCGTCGAAGCGGATCGCCAGGGCGGCGCCGCTGTTGCTGGTCCAGGTGATGGTGTCGCCCACCGGCTTGGCCATACCGGACATCAGGCAGATGCCGCCGCGGCTGGAGCGGTGCAGCAGGAAGGCGACGTTGCCGTCCTGCGTCGGCTGGACCAGCAGCCGGATCGGCGCGCCGCCGCCGGCGACATAGGTGCCGGCCTCGATGTTGGCGGCAAAAGCGGAGCCCGCCCAGCCGGCAGTCGCGGCCAGGCAGGCCAGGGCAATGGTGGAACGCATCCGGGTTCTCCGTGTCGTCTCGGTCGCGTGCGAAACGTCCGGGGCGCAGGTCCGGTTCCGATTCCCCGCGGGTGACGGCGGCGGCGCGATCGGCTAAACCGCCACACTCCCTAGGAAGATGACCGCCATGTCCGAGACCCGAATCATCAAGCCCCAGCCGATCAGCGGCTTCCCGGAATGGCTGCCGGAGGAGAAGCTGGTCGAGGATCGCGTCCTGCGCATCATCCGCGACGAGTTTGAGCGCTACGGCTTCACCCCGATCGAGACGGCGGCGGTGGAGCGGCGCGAGATCCTGACCGCCAAGGGCATCGTCGAGAAGGAGATCTACGCCCTGTCCCGCCTGGCGGCGGGGGAGGGGGAGGATCCCTCGACCGACATGGCGCTGCATTTCGACCTGACCGTGCCGACGGCGCGCTACGTGGCGCAGAACGCGGCCCGGCTGACCTTCCCGTTCCGGCGCTACCAGATCCAGAAGGTGTGGCGCGGCGAGCGGCCCCAGGCCGGCCGGTTCCGCGAGTTCTACCAGGCCGATATCGACGTCATCGGCAACGGCAGCCTGGGCCTCCTGAACGACGCCGAGATCCCCTGCGTCATCAACGCCATCTTCGCCCGCATCGGCATCGGCGAATTCGTCATCCGCATCAACAACCGCAAGCTGCTGCAGGGCTATCTGCTCGACCAGGGGCTGACGGCCGAGGGCGTTGGCGCGGCGCTGAAGGTGATCGATGCGATCGAGAAGGTCAGCCGCGAGCGCACCGTGGCCGACCTGTCGGCCCATGCCGGCATCGACGCGGCAACGGCGGGGCGGATCGTAGACCTCGTCACCCGGCCGGTGACCATCGCCGATCTGCGCGCGATCGAGGGCGGAGAGCTGTACCGCGAGGGGCTGGACGAGCTGGGCCAGGTGGCCGACGGCCTCGCCGCCTTCCAGGTGCCGGCGCATCGCTGGCGCATCGACCTCGCCATCGTCCGCGGCCTCGACTACTACACCGGCACGGTCTACGAGACCCAGCTGGTGGCGAATCCGGAGGTCGGCAGCATCTGCTCCGGCGGCCGCTACGAGGATCTGGCCAGCAACTACACCAAGGCGAAGCTGCCCGGCGTCGGCATCTCGATCGGCGTCACCCGCCTCTTGTCCCGCCTGTTCGACGCCGGCCTGCTGAAGCCCGGCGCCGCCACCCCGGCCGCGGTGCTGGTGACGGTGATGGACCGGGCGCAGCTGCCCTATTATCTCGGCCTGGCCACGGCACTACGCGCCGCCGGCATCGCCACCGAGCTGTTCACCGAGGGCAAGAAGGTCGGCGATCAGCTGAAATACGCCGACAAGAAGGGCTTCCGCCTGGCCGTGATCGCCGGCGAGACCGAGATCGCCGCCGGTACCGCCGTCTTGAAGAACCTCTCGTCGGGCGAGCAGTCCACCCACCCGCAGGCCGGCCTGGCCGACGCGGTGCGGCAGGCGCTGGCGGGGTAGGGGGTTGATGGAGGTCAGGTCTCCACCTCTGCTCCTTGGCCTCTCTTTATGGAGGCCATCCTCAATTGAGTCCCCCCTCCCCTTGCGGGAGGGGGGTAGGGGGAGGGGGCTGTCGAGGCCAGGCTCCGGACGTTCCCCTGCCGGGATCGGACCACTCTCGCCACCTCCTCAAGACATCAGCTCTTTCGGCGCAAACCCCCTCCCCCTACCCCCCTCCCGCGAGGGGAGGGGGGACTCGTGGGGCGTGCAGCCGGAGGCCTGACCCATGGAACTGCCGGCCGCCCTGCGCGTCGCGGTCGACCGGGCGCTGGAGGGCGTCGCCCTGGCCGAGCTGTCCGCCGCGGCATCGCGGCTGTCGCAGCGCTACCGGGCCGAGCTGCGCGACGGCCGCTTCCATGTCGGCGACGACCGCGCGGTCCAGGCCTATCTCGCCACCAGGCTGCCGGCCACCTATGCGGCGATCAGCAGTTGCCTCGAGGCGGTGACCGCGCGCCGGCCGGATTTTTCCCCCGCCAGCCTGCTTGACGCCGGCGCCGGGCCGGGCACCGCGCTGTGGGCCGCGGCGGAGACCTGGCCGGAGCTCGCCGCCGCCACCCTGCTCGAGGGCAGCGCCGCCTTCCGCGACTGGGGCGTTCGGCTGGCCGGGGACGGAGCGCTGCCGCCGGCGGACTGGCGCGCCGCCGACCTGGCCCGGCCGCTGCCCGAGCTGCCGGCGCATGATCTCGTCATCCTGTCCTATGTGCTGGACGAGCTGGCGCCCGACCGCCGCGGCGCCCTGGTCGAAGGGCTGTGGGCGGCCACCGCCGACCTGCTGCTGATCGTCGAGCCCGGCACCACGTCCGGGTACCGCCGCATCCTCGACGCGCGGGACCGGCTGATCGCGGCCGGCGGCCATGTCGTGGCGCCATGCCCGCATGACCGCGCCTGCCCGCTGGCCGAGCCCGACTGGTGCCACTTCGCCCGGCGCGTCGCCCGGTCCCGCCTGCACCGCCAGGCCAAGGGCGGCGAGGTGCCGTGGGAGGACGAGAAATTCGCCTATGTCGCGGTCTCGCGCCGCCCAGGTCTTCCGATCGCCGGCCGCGTCATCGCCCCGCCCCGCGGCGCCGGCTCGCGCATCGATCTGCGGCTGTGCGCGCCGGACGGGCTGGACGAGCGCACCGTGACCAAGCGCGACGGGGCGCTGTTGAAGACGGCGCGGCGGCTGCGCTGGGGCGATGCGCTGGGGAACGAGCCTGGGTGACTACCGGCTATCCTCCACGCGCAGCAGCTCGACCGTCGGCGGCGAGGCCAGGATCTCGCTGAAGGCATGCATCCAGCGGCCCGTTTCCTCGTCGTCGCCGACCCCGCGCTCGCGGAACCGGTCGAACTGGTCCAGGCTGGTCAGCTCCACCTCGAACTGCAGCGCCGCCCCGCCCTGGCCGCGGGTCAGCGGCACCAGCAGCCGCGCCTTGAGCCGGTTGGCCCGGGCGGCCTCGACCTCGCGGTGGATGAAGTCGATCGCGCTCTGGCGGTTGACGGGCTGAACGTCGTACGAGAAGCGGGCGATATACATGCCGGTCCCTCCTGGGTCGCTGGGGCGGTCCTATGGGGACAACACCCCGGCTCCCGCTTTCGGCTCACATGATAGTCTTCACTCGGCTCAATCTGCCTCCACTGCCGAGGAATGGCTGCGCAGCTCCTCGATGAACACGCGGCTGTTCTCGGTGTAGTCGACCGGCACGCTGACCAGGTGCACGCCGCCCTGGGCATAGGCCTTCTCCAAGGTCGGCGCGAAATCCTCGGCCGATTCCACCTTCCAGCCGGTGGCGCCGTAGGCCTGGGCGTAGGTCACGAAATCCGGGTTGCCGAAGGTCAGGCCCCAATCGGCGAAGCCCTGCGCCTCCTGCTTCCAGCGGATCATGCCATAGGCGTTGTCGACCAGGATCACCACGACCAGGTTCAGCTTCAGCCGGATCGCCGTCTCCAGCTCCTGCGAGTTCATCATGAAGCCGCCGTCGCCGCACACCGCCATCACCCGGCGGTCCGGGTACAGCATCGCCGCCACCATGGCCGAGGGCAGGCCGGCGCCCATGGTCGCCAGCGCGTTGTCCAAGAGGATGGTGTTGGCGATATGGGTGCGGTAGCTGCGGGCGAACCAGATCTTGTACATGCCGTTGTCGAGGGCGACGACGCCGTCCTCCGGCATCACCGCGCGCACGTCGTGGACGATGCGCTGCGGCAGCAGCGGGAACCGGTCGCTGGTGCCGTCCGCCGCCACCTTCTCCAGGATCCTGCGGCGCAGCTCGGCGAAGGCCTCGGCCGCGGTCGGGTGCGGCCCGCCGAAAACCTCGGCGATGCGGGCCAGCGAGGCGCCGATGTCGCCCACCACCTCATGGTCCGGGAAATACACCTCGGCGATATCGGCCGGCTGGTAGCCGACATGGATCACGGTCTGCCCCGCCTGCTCCATGATGAAGGGCGGCTTCTCGACCACGTCGTGGCCGATCGCCAGGATCAGGTCGGCCTTGGTCACCGCATCATGCAGATAGTCGCCCTCGGACAGGGCGGCGGTGCCGATATAGAGGCCGGAATTGCCGTCGACCGCGCCCTTGCCCATCTGGGTGTTGAAGAACGGGATGTTCATCCGGCGCACGAAGTCGGACAGCGCCGGCACCAGGTGGCGGCGGTTGCCGGCGGCGCCGATCATCACCAGCGGGCGCTCGGCCGCGCGCAGCATCTCGGCCGCGGTGGCGACGGCCTCGTCATTGCCCACCGGCAGCTCCAGCGGATGCAGCGGCACCGGCCCCAGCCCCTCGGGGGCCGGAAAGGCGGCGATGTCCTCCGGCAGCTCCAGATGCACCGGGCCCGGCCGCTCCTCCTGGGCGATGCGGAAGGCGTTGCGCACCAGCGTCGGGATCGCGCCGGTGCTGACGATCTGGCGCGACGACTTGGTCAGCGGCCGCATGGTGGCGACGATGTCGACGATCTGGAACTGCGCCTGGCGGCTCTTCAGGATCGGCTTCTGCCCGGTGATCATCACCATCGGCATGGCGCCCAAGAGGGCATAGGCCGCGCCGGTGGTCAGGTTGAGCGCGCCGGGGCCGAGCGTGGTCAGGCAGACGCCGGCCTTGCCGGTCAGCCTTCCATAGGTCGCGGCCATGAAGGCGGCCGACTGCTCGTGCCGGGTGACGATCAGCTCGATGCCGGAGCGGCGGAGCGATTCGACGATGTCGAGATTCTCCTCGCCGGGCACGCCGAAGACGCGGTCCACGCCCTCATTGACCAGGGCCTCGACGAGAAGGTCGGAGCCGGTCCGTTGCGCAGCCATGGTGGTCCTCTCTTGCTGGGCGGTGCGGTGTGCCCTGCAAAGATAGGCCGTAAGCCGCGCCGATGACATGACCGCGCTGCAGGGCAGACGGACACCTCGCGCACGGGCGGCATGGCCGTGACGGTGGCCACGGCCGTCCCGCAATGCGATGCTGTCCGCGCCAAGCGCCGCATTGACCGCGCCCCGCCGAAGGGTTCTTCTCCCGCCATGCAAGACGGATTGCCGCCGGACTGGGACTGCCGACCGATCGCCGACAGGCATCGCGCCGGGCTGCAGGAGCTCGGCCTCTGGCTGGTCGAGGCGACGCGGCAGCCGGTGCCGGTGAAGTCCCTGTTCCCCGGCTTCTGCGAGCGTGTGGCGCAGACCATCGTCCCGGCCTGGCGGATCCATCTCGGGCTCGAGGTGCTGCATCCCGAGATCAGCGGCACCGCGCTGGTCTGGAGCGACGAGACCGTCGAGTTCGGGGAGCGCTCGCGGCACGGCATCCTGCAGAGCCCGAGCTATCTCAACAGCCCGACCAAGGTCGTCGACGACACCGAGCGGGCGTATCGCCGGCGGCTCGACGGCGATGTCAGCGACATGCCGCTGCTGCAGGAGCTGCAAGAGCTCGGCTCCACCGACTACTTCATCACGCCGCTGCCCTTCCTCGACACCAGCCGCACCCGGTTCCTGTCCTTCGTCACCCGGCAGCCGGGCGGGTTCGACGACGACGGGCTGAAGGCGCTGGACACCGCCGCCCGGCTGTTCAGCCCCTATGCCGAGCGCCAGGTGTGGAAGCGCATCGCGCTCGACCTGCTCGACACCTATGTCGGCGCCCGGACCAGCCAGCGCATCATCGAGGGCCAGATCGAGCGCGGCGAGGTCGACTGGATCGAGGCGGCGATCTGGCTGGCCGACATGCGCGCCTTCACCCGGCACAGCGAGGTCAACGCCATCGGCGACGTGGTGGCGATGCTGAACGGCTGGTTCGGCGACATGGGCGTGGCGATCGAGGCCGAGGGCGGCGAGATCCTGAAGTTCATCGGCGATGCGGTGCTGGCGATCTTCCCGGTGACGCCGGAGACCGACCGCGGCACCGCCTGCGCCGCCGCCCTCGCCGCGGCCGAGGCCTTCTGCGCCCGGGTCGACGCCACCAATGCCGAGCGCGGCCTCGTCGGGCCGGACGCGGTCGATTTCGGCATCGGCCTGCATCTCGGCGAGATCGCCTACGGCAATGTCGGCGCGGCGCGGCGGCTGGACTTCACCGTGATCGGCCCGGCGGTGAACCGCGCCAGCCGGCTGGAGGAGCTGACCAAGACGCTGCGCCGCCGGGTGCTGGTGTCGGAGCCGTTCCGCGACGCCTGCGGCCGCCCGCTGGTCGATCTCGGCCGCCATGTCCTGCGCGACGTCGAAGGCACCCACCGGATCTTCGGGATCGGGTAGGCTGAGGCAGCCTCCCGTGTCGTCATCATCGACTTCGAATCGTTGAAGTGAGTTTTTTTTAAGTCCCCCCTCCCCTTGCGGGAGGGGGGCAGGGGGAGGGGGGTGGGGGGGGGGGGGGGGGGCGGGGGGGGGGGGGGGCCGGGGGGCGGCGG
>NZ_JASATH010000234.1:0-11559 GCF_038440215.1 Inquilinus sp. OTU3971
GCCCCGCCCCTTCCCCCGGCGCCCGCGCCCAGACCCCTCCCCCTGCCCCCTCCCGCAAGGGGAGGGGGACTTAAAAAAGCTCACTTCCGAGATGTGTGAATCCAATAGCCGAGGACAGGAATGTGGTGCACGGCCCCTCCGTTCCGGAGACGGCGGCCCTACTCTCCGTAAGGCAGCCAGATGTTCTTCACCTGGGTGGCGCGGCGCAGATAGTCGCGGCCTTGCCCCTCAACATCCGACAGCCAGTCGCGGCGGCGGCCCTGGTTGGTCCAGGTGGCCTTGAGATTGCCGGCGCTGGCCTTCTCCACCAGAGCACCGCCTTCGGCCGGGCCGACATACCAGAGGGCGGCGACGTCGTCGTGCTCGGCCAGGGTCCTGGCCAGGACGTCGCGCTCGCCGGTGACGATGTTGACCACGCCGTCCGGCACGTCGGAGGTGTCGAGCACCTGGTACAGGTCGGTCGCCGCCAGCGGGCGGCGCGGCGACGGCACCACCACCACGCGGTTGCCCATGGCGATCGCCGGCACCACCAGCGAGACGAAGCCGAGCAGCGGCGCCTCGTCCGGGCACAGCAGGCCCATCACGCCCCAGGGCTCGTTCATCGCCAGCGTCACCTGGCGGGCGCGGGCGTCGTGCACCTGGCCGTCATATTTGTCGGCGAAGCCGGCATAGAAGAAGATCCGCCGCACCGCGGCCTCGACCTCCGCCGCGGCGGCCTTGGCCGAGGCACCGGTCATCGCCGTCAGGCGGCGGGCGAACTCCTCCGACCGGGCCGCCAGGTTCTCGGCCAGGAAGTACAGCACCTGGGCCCGGTTGTGCCCGGCCAGGCCGCTCCAGCCCGTCGCCTTGTGCGCCGCCTCGACCGCGTTGCGGATGTCCTTGCGGTTGCCGAGGCCGACCTGGCCCAGCGCCCGGCCCTTCGGGTCGAGCACGCTATAGCTGTAGCCGCCATCCGGCCGCGCCTGCTTGCCGCCGACATAGAGCTTGGCGGTGCGGTCGATCGACGGCAGGTCGTGGTCGCCGCCCAGCGGCACCGCCGCCAGCGGCGCCGCGGCCACGGGCTTCAGCGCCGGCGCGTCCTTCTCCCAGCCCGCCACCAGATATTCGAACATGCCCTCGCGCCCGCCCTCGCGGCCGAAGCCGCTCTCGCGGTAGCCGCCGAAGCCGACCGCGGCGTCGAACATGTTGGCGCAGTTGATCCAGACCACGCCGGCCTTCAGCCGGGCCGCGACATGCAGCGCCTGGTTCACCGTCTCCGACCACACCGAGGACGCCAGCCCGTAGCGCGAGGCGTTGGCCAGGCTCACCGCCTCGTCCGGGGTGCGGAAGGTCGAGGCCGACAGCACCGGGCCGAAGATCTCCTCCTGCGCGATGGTCGAGGCCGGCTCGGCCCCGGTGAACAGGGTCGGCGGGAAGTACAGGCCGCCCTTCGGCAGCGTCGCCGAATCCTGCCAGCAGGCGGCGCCCTCCTTCTTGCCGAGCTCGACATAGTGCTTGATCCGGTCGAGCTGCACCTGGGCCACGATCGGGCCCATATCGGTCGACTTGTCGAGCGGGTCACCGACCCGCAGCGTCGCCATCCGGCGCTTCAGCTTGTCGTAGAGGCGGTCGGCCACACTCTCCTGCACCAGCAGGCGCGACCCGGCGCAGCAGACCTGGCCCTGGTTGAACCAGATCGAATCCACCACGCCCTCGACCGCGGCGTCGAGGTCGGCGTCGTCGAAGACGATGAAGGGCGACTTGCCGCCCAGCTCCAGCGACAGCTTCTTGCCGCTGCCGGCGGTCGCCTCGCGGATCTTCCGCCCGACCTCGGTCGAGCCGGTGAAGGCGATCTTGTCGACATCCGCATGCTCGACGATCAGGGCGCCGGTGATGCCGTCGCCGGTGACGATGTTCAGCACGCCCGGCGGCAGCCCGGCTTCTCGGGCGATCTCGGCGAACAGCAGCGCGGTCAGCGGCGTGAACTCGGCCGGCTTCAGCACCACCGTGTTCCCGGCCGCCAGCGCCGGCGCCACCTTCCAGGCCAGCATCAGGAGCGGGAAGTTCCACGGGATGATCTGGCCGCAGACCCCGACCGGGCGGTAGCCGGGGAACTCGGTCTCGACCAGCGAGGCCCAGCCGGCGTGATGGTAGAAGTGCCGCGCGACCAGCGGGATGTCGATGTCCCGGCTCTCGCGGATCGGCTTGCCGTTGTCCATGGTCTCGATCACGGAGAGCAGCCGCTCGCGGCGCTGGACATGGCGAGCCAGGGAATAGAGGTGGCGGGCGCGCTCGGCCCCCGGCAGCGCCGCCCAGCCCTTCTGCGCCCGGCGCGCGGCCTTGACCGCGGCGTCGACGTCCTTGGCGGTGCCCTGCGCCACCTGCGCCAGGGGCTTGCCCGTGGCCGGGTTCAGCACCTCGAAGCGCCCGCCCTCGGCCGGGGCGACGAACTTGCCGTCGATGAAATGGCCGAAGCCGGCCTCGTGCCGCCCCAGCCAGTCGCGGGCGATGCCGCTGTCCTCGGGCGCCGGGCCGTAATCCATGGTGTCGAGAATCTCCGCGATCCGGGGCATCTTCGGGCTCCTCAGGCGGCGGCGTGGCGGAAGCCGGCCGAGTACCGGCCGGTGACGAAATGCTCGATCTGGCGCTCGACATCGGCCAGCAGCGACGAGGCGCCGATCCGGAACAGCTCCGGCTCCAGCCAGGGCCGGCCCAGCTCCTCCTTCATCAGGATCAGCCAGGCGATCGCGTCCTTGGCGGTGCGCAGGCCGCCGGCCGGCTTGAAGCCGACGCGCTCGCCGGTGCGGGCCTGGTAGTCGCGGATGGCGCGCACCATGACCAGGCTGACCGGCAGGGTGGCGTTGATATCCTCCTTGCCGGTCGAGGTCTTGATGAAGTCCGCTCCGGCCATCATGCACACCAGGCTGGCCGCCTCGACATTGCGCAGGGTCCGGAGGTCGCCGGTGGCCAGGATGGTCTTCAGATGCGCGTCGCCGCAGGCCTCGCGCATCGCCCGGACCTCGTCGTAGAGGGCGGACCACTCCCGGTTCAGCACCTGGGCGCGGTGGATGACGATGTCGATCTCGGCCGCCCCCTCCTCCACCGCGTAGCGGATCTCGGCCAGGCGCTGCGGCAGCGGCGTCAGCCCGGCCGGGAAGCCGGTGGCGACCGAGGCGACCGGAATGAAGCTGCCGGCCAGCGCCTTCACCGCGGCGCCGACCATGGAAGGGTAGACGCAGACGGCGCCGGTGGTCGGCGGCCGGTCGGACAGGCCCAGCGCCTCGACCAGGTCGTCGCGCAGCGGGTGCCGGGCCTTGGCGCAGAGGCGCTGCACCCGGCCCGGCGTGTCGTCGCCGGCCAGGGTGGTCAGGTCCATGCAGGTGATCGCCTTGACCAGCCAGGCGGCCTGGTATTCCTTCTTCACCGTGCGCCGGGTGGTCATGGTGGCGGCCCTCCGCTCGGCGGCGCTGAGATTGACCCGTGCCGCCTCGACCCAGTCCAGCTCCAGCGCCATGCCGGGGTTGCGATGGGTGTTGGCGGCCGGCACGATGCGGGCCACCGCCTCACCGGTGCCGTCTCGACGATGGTCGGGCATGGACGTCTCCCCTAGAAATCTGCGGGAACAGAGCGCCGCCGGTACCGGGCTGTCAAGGCGGAGCGCGGAGCGATACGCTGGCCGAACCAAGACCCTCGGAGAGGAAAGCCAATGACCGAGAGCACGCGCATGCTGACCGGCAAATGCTATTGCGGCGCCGTCCATTATGAAGTGGCGGACGAGTTCCGCTATGCCATGAACTGCCACTGCTCGAACTGCCGGCGGACGACGGGGTCGGCCTTCAAGCCCTTCGCCGGCATAGAGCGAAGCAAGCTGACCGTGACCCAAGGCCGGGATGCGCTGATGATCTATGGCGAGCCGGACCACAACAACACGCATTGCCGGGCCTGCGGCTCGCTGCTGTTCTCGGTCGTCCGCGACGGCGCCTATGTCCATGTCGCCATGGGCACGCTGGTCGACGACCCGACGATCCGGCCGACCGCGCACATCTTCGTCGGCTCCAAGGCGCCCTGGTACACCATCACCGACGACCTGCCGCAGCACCAGGAGTTCGGATAGGTCAGGCCAGCTGGCGCACCAGCGCCGCCAGCACCTCGGCCAGGGACGTGGTCCCGCGCCGGACCTCGCCGCCCTCGACCTCGATCCGCCCGGCATTGTGCGCGTCGTACAGCTCGGTGATCAGCCGGACATAGCCCTCGCTCGGCCCGCCTGCCGCGAGCGCCTGGTCCCATTGCCCGCGCGGCAGGGCCACCGCCTGGACCGGCCGGCCGAGCGGCCCCGCCAAGGCGGCGGCGACATCCATCGGCGTGTAGCGCTGCGGCCCTTCGGCGTGGAGGCTGCGCGGCGGCGCCTCGGCGGCGGCCAGCAGGTCGGCCGCGATCCGCCCGACATCGGGGGCCGAGACGGTCGGGAAGCGCTTGTCGAGCGGATGGTGCAGGCTGGCCAGCACGCCAGTGGCCGCGGCGGCGCGCAGCGACCGCGCCCAGTTCTGCATGTGCTCGGCCGAGCGCAGGAAGCTCACGCCCGGCAGGTCCGCGAGCCGCTGCTCCAGATGGTGGAAGATCAGGGTGACGCCGGTGCCGTCCGGGTGCTGGGCGCCATAGTCGGAGATGGCGACGGTGCGCGGCGGCCGCGCCGCCTCCAGCGCCCTTGCCAGGCTGTCGACCAGGCCCCGCGCCTCGGCCGCGGCGTCGCCGCGGGACGGGGCCAGCGGCACGACCGCCAGCACGCCCTCGGCGCCCGTTAGCGCCGCGGTCAGCGCCCGGGTGTCGGCGATGTCGGCGACCGCGATCTCGCAGCCGGCCTCGGCCAGCGCGCCGGCTTTGCCCGGATCGCGGACGACCGCCCGCACGTCATGGCCGCGCCGCCGCAGCTGCCCTGCTGCCGCCCCGCCGATCCGTCCCGTCGCGCCCACGATGGCGAACATGCTTCTTCTCCCGCTCGGCCCCGGATCGGGGCTCGATACGGGACCGACCTTGCCGCGGCGGCGCCGGTCGGTCGCGCCGGAACGGACGGCACAGCGCCGGAACGGACGGCGGCAACAGGCCGGCCACCGTCAGGCTGACGACGGCCGCTTCCTGGTTGCCGTCTCCCCGCCACGGGCCCTGGCCGGTTGCGTCGGCCTGACCTTGATCCGCAGGGCCTTGCCGTCCGGCTGATCGATGTCGAACGCCCCGGTCTTTCGCACCAGATCGCTGAGCTTGCGATAGCCATAGGTGCGCGGATCGAAGTCGGAGGCGATGTTGGCGAGGCGCTGCCCCACCGCGCCCAACCCGACCCAGCCATCCTCCGTCTCCAGCTGCGCGACGGCCTTCTGCAGGATGGGAATGGCCGCGGCGGGGGGCTGCAGGGCCTTGGCGGACGGTCCCTCTTCGGGAGTCGATACCTCAGCCTCGGGCAACAGGTTTTCGGTGTAGATGAATCTTCGGCACGCCTGCCGGAAGCTCTCGGGCGTCTTCTGCTCCCCGAACCCGTAGACATCGGCGCCCTGCTCGCGCAGACGCGACGCCAGGCGCGTAAAATCGCTGTCCGAGGAGACGAGACAGAAACCGTCGAACCGGCCGCTGTGCAGCAGGTCCATCGCGTCGATCACGAGGGCGATGTCGGACGCGTTCTTGCCGGTCGTGTAGGCGAATTGCTGGTACGGGTCGATCGCGTATTTCTGCAGGATGTCGGCCCACGACTTCAGCCGCTGGCCCGAGAAATCGCCGTAGATCCGCCGGACACTGGCCTCGCCGAATTTGGCGACCTCTTCGAAAAGGCCGGCCGCGATGCGCGGCGACGTGTTGTCGGCATCGATGAGAATGGCAAATCGGGGCAAGCGGTTTTCATCGGCCATGATGGGCACCTCGATCAGCTGTCGCGCCGCAGGGCGCCGGGGGTGGTGCCGAGGACCCGGCGCATCGCCCGGGCCATGTGGCTCTGATGGGCGAAGCCGGCGTCGAGCGCCACCTGGGCCATCGGCAGGCGGCCGCCCAGCAGCAGCGTCCGCGCCCGCTCGACCCGGCGGCGGATGACGAACTGGTGCGGCGCCAGCCCGGTCGAGGCCTTGAACAGCGGCTTGAAATGCGACGGGCTGAGCCCGGCCGCCGCCGCCAGCTCGGCCAGGGTCAGGCGCTGGTCCAGCCGCGACTCGATCAGTTCCAGCACCCGGGCGAGCTGCCGCCGCGACAGCGCCTGGCCGGCCGCGGCCGCCGGCACCGGCGCCGCATAGCGCCGCAGCAGATGGGCCGCCAGGGCCAGGCCGATGCTGTCGGCGTAGAGCGGGTCCGACTCCGCCCCGGCCTCCAACTCGGCCTTCAGGGCCCAGCCGAGATGCTCGATCCGCGGGTCGCGCAGCTGCAGCCGCGGCGCGATCTGCAGCCGGCCGGACGCCAGGCCCAGCCCGTCCGCCGCGCTGCGCATCAGCGCCGGGGCCAGGCGCAGCAGCAGGAAGCGGGCCGGCCCTTCATCCTCCCACGTCCCCGCGGCGCCGGCCGGCAGCAGGTCGATGTCGCCCTCGCGCTGCAGCCGGTCCTGGACCAGCCCTTCGGCCCGGCAATGGGCGACGACCGGCGGCCCGACATGCAGGCTGAGCCGAAGATCCGGCGACGGCGCCGCCTCGACCGCATGGCCGGTCGCGGCGAACAGCCCGGCGGCGAATCCGGTCCATTGCCCGGCCTTCTCCGGCGCGATCGCGCCGGACCGGATCACGGATTCATGTGTATCCATTCCGCCACACCTTTGAACCGTCCTGCGGCCTCCGCGCCGCAGTCTACGACCGGGTGCTTGAGCCGGCGAGGCCCTGTCGCTATATGGGCAGCCACCAGGCCGGGCCCCTCTGGCAGCTCCTTCGGGAGCTGCGATGTCGGACTGGAGACTCATCGAGTGGCCCGCCTGCCGACCCCCTGACACGCTCCCCCGGGATGGCATGCAGGCCGCTCCTCGCGACGAAGAGGACGGTTTTCGCATGGAATATTTGCTGACAGGCGAAGCGCTGGCGGCCCTGGCCCAGGTCATCATGATCGACCTGGTGCTGGCCGGCGACAACGCCATCGTCATCGGCTTGGCCGCGGCCGGGCTGCCCAAGGAGCAGCGCGGCAAGGCGATCCTGATCGGCATCGCCGCCGCCACCCTGCTGCGCATCGGCTTCGCCCTGGTGACCACGCAGCTGCTGGCCATCGTCGGCCTGCTGCTGGCTGGCGGCGTGCTGCTGCTGTGGGTGTGCTGGAAGATGTGGCGCGAGCTGCGCCACACCGCCAAGGAGGAGCACCAGGCCGAGGAGGCGCTGGCCGGCCATGACGCGAACGGGAACGGCGCGCCGCGCAAGACCTTCGCCCAGGCCGCCTGGCAGATCGTGATCGCCGACGTGTCGATGTCGCTGGACAACGTGCTGGCCGTGGCCGGCGCGGCGCGCGAGCACCCGGTCATCCTGATCTTCGGCCTGGCGCTGTCGATCGCGCTGATGGGCTTCGCCGCCTCGTTCATCGCCCGGCTGCTGAACCGCCACCGCTGGATCGCCTATGTCGGCCTGGCGATCATCCTCTACGTCGCCATCGACATGATCTGGCGCGGCTCGGTGGAGGTCTGGCCGCACCTCCAGGCTGCGATGTAAGGGCGGCGATCGCCTCGTTAAGGCTGATCTTGCCTTCTAACTCTCCCCCTCCCCTCGCGGGAGGGGGTAGGGGGAGGGGGTGTCGATCGAAGAAAGCCGGCGTGGAATCAGCCGGGATCTCTGCGGGGCCGGCGGCGACGCTCAACATCAATTCCGTCGGCGCCAAACCCCTCCCCCTTCCCCCCTCCCGCAAGGGGAGGGGGAGGGCAAAAGGGTAGGCCGGCTCAAACGGCGACGTTCCGAGAAGATCTCACTGGCGAGAGAGGCAATCTGTTCGCAAGCCCGCCGTCCGTGTCGCCGATCGATATGTCAATGCCGTAGCCCCTCGCGGGAGGGGTGTCGCCGACCGAGCCGGCGCCACTCAGTTTGCGATAACCTCTTCGCCCGGCAATGCCGCGGCGATGGCATCGACAACGTCCGGCAGTCGATACCTGACCTGATCGTTGGTGAAACGCAGCACCCGGAATCCCTGGCTTTCCAGCCAGCGCGTCCGGCGTTCATCGGCATCCACTGTCAGGTCGTGTGAGGGTCCGTCGACCTCGATCACGAGCCGGGCCGCGAGGCAGACGAAGTCGACGATGAAGTTCCCGAGCGGATACTGCCGCCGGAACCGAAGGTCGCCGACGCGCTTGCCGCGGAGCTGACGCCATAGCAGGCGCTCGGCCTCGGTCTGGCTTTGGCGGAGGGCACGGACGCGAGGGTCAACGACCAGATCGATACCCCTTCCTGCTGCGACAGCCCCCTCCCCCTGCCCCCTCCCGCGAGGGGAGAGTAAAATATTCTCTCTCTGCCTTACCCCGCCAGCAGATCCCTGACCGCCAGCGCGATCACCTCGGTCGCCTTGTACAGGTCGTCCAGCTTCAGCCGCTCGTCGGCCCGGTGGGCGTTGGCGTCCTCGATGGTGCGGGGGCCGGCGCCGTAGAGGGCGATCGGCACCCCGGCCGCCGCGTAGTGCCGGGCGTCGGTGTAGAGCGGCACGCCCTTGACCGGGATCTCCTCGCCCAGCACCGGCGCGGCACGGCGGCGGATCGCCTGGGCCAGCCGGTCGGTGCCCGGCAGCGGCGACAGCGGCTCGGCAAGCAGGATGCGGCGGACCGTGACCGTCGCCTTCGAGAAGGCCCTGGCCGCATCCTCGATCACGCCGCGCAGCTCCGCCTCCACCGTCGCGCCGTTCTCTTCCGGGATCAGCCGGCGGTCGAGCCGGAACGCCACCCGATCGGGCACGACATTGGTGTTGATGCCGCCCTCGATCAGCCCGATGGTCAGCTGCGGCGAGCCGATGCCGGTCACCTTCGACACCGTGGTCGAATACAGCCTGCGGTGCTCGTACAGCCGCACCAGGATCGGCGTCGCCGCCTCCAGCGCGTCGATGCCGGTGGAGGGCAGAGCGGCATGGGCCGACCGGCCGCGCACCTCGACCTCGAGATGCAGGCAGCCGTTGTGCGCCGTTACCACCGCATAGCTGAAGGCGGCAGCGATGGCGAAGTCCGGCTTCGACAGCCCCTGCTCCAGGATCAGCTTCGGCCCGATCTCGCCGCCCGATTCCTCGTCATAGGTGATGTGCAGCTCGACCGTGCCCCGGGTCAGCTGGCCGGCCTCCTCCAGCGCCTTCAGCGCGAAGGCGTAGCTGGCGATGTCGGATTTCGAGACGGCGGCGCCGCGGCCATACATCCAGCCATCGACCACCTCGGCGCCGTAGGGGTCGTGGGTCCAGCCCTCGCCCGGCGCGACCACGTCGCCATGGGCGTTCAGCGCGATCACCGGACCGTCGCCGAAGCGGCGGCGGACGATCAGGTTGCTGGCGCTGATCATGCCATGCGCCTTCGCCAGCTCGGCCGGCACCGGATGGACCTCGACCTCGAAGCCGAGCTCGCGCAGCAGCTCGGTGGTCCGCCGGGCATGCGCGTCGCAATCGCCGGGCGGGTTGTCGGACGGGACCTTGACCAGCTCCGCCAGGAACCGGGCCTGCTGCTCGCGCGCACCGTGGAGGTAGGTGCGGATGGCGGTGTCGATGCTGTCGGTCATCACGGGAACTTTCGTGTCAGGCGTACTGGCGGAGAAGGTCGAGCAGGACGCGGACGGCAAGATCCGCATCCTCCACGGTGATGGATTCGGCCGGGTTGTGGCTGATGCCGCCACGGCAGCGCAGGAACAGCATGGCCACCGGGGTCAGCGACGCCATGGCCATGGCATCGTGGCCGGCGCCGCTGGGCAGGCGCCGCGCCGGCAGGCCGTGCCGGCGGATCGCCGTCTCCAGCCGCGCCATCAGCGCCTCGTCGCAGCGCACGGCACCGGCGTCGTGGTAGCGGTCGAGCGTCAGCTCGACACCGCGGCCGCGGGCGATGCCCTCCACCGCCGCCGTCATCTCGGCCATCGCGGCCAGGCGGTCGGCGTCGTCGGGTGCGCGGATATCGATGGTGAAGCGCACCGCGCCGGGGATGACGTTGACCGCGCCGGGCTGCACGTCGAGCTGCCCGACGGTCGCCACCACGTCGCGCCGGCTTTGGGCGCAGCGCTCCACCGCCAGGATCATCGAGGCGGCGGCGGCCAGGGCGTCGTGGCGCAGGTCCATCGGCACGGTGCCGGCATGGCCGGCCATGCCGCGGACCGTGGCGTTGGTACGGCTGGCGCCGTTGATCGCGGTGACCACGCCCAGCGGCAGGCCCTCGGCCTCCAGCACCGGCCCCTGTTCGATATGCAGCTCGACATAGCCGAGCACGCGGTCGCGCCGCCGGGCCTCGGCCTGCAGCCCGTCCGGGTCGCCGCCGAAGTCGCGCAGCAGGTCGCCCAGGCGCATTCCGTTGTCGTCCAGCGCGTCGGCCACCGCCGGGTCGACGGTGCCGGCGACGGTGGCGCTGCCGGTCAGGGTGACCGGGAAGCGCACGCCCTCCTCGTCGCCGAAGGCCAGCACCTCGACGGCGAAGGGCAGCCGCTCGCCGCGCCGGTGCAGCTCGCCGACCACGGCGATGGCGGCGAGCACGCCGAGATTGCCGTCATACTTGCCGGCATCGCGGACGGTGTCGATGTGCGAGCCCAGCAGCAGCGCCGGCAGGCCGGGCCGGTCGCCCTCGTAGCGGCCGACGACATTGCCGGCGGCGTCGGTCCGCGCCGCCATGCCGGCCTCGCGCATCCAGGCCAGCACCTGGTCGGCGGCCTGGCGGTGGGCCGGCGACAGGAAGGTGCGGGTCAGCCGGTCCGGGTCCTCGCTGAAGCGGGCCAGTTCGTCCAGCCGCCGCATCAGCGCGGGGCCATAGGCGAGGGTGTTCTGCGTCGGCGCTGTCCCGAGGCTCACGGCAGCAGGTCCTTCAGTCGCAGGAGGGCGATCTTTTCCACCTCGGCCAGGGCCGTGGCGAATTCGGTGTCGCGCGGGTTGTCGACCCGGCGCTCGAAGGCGGCCAGGATCTCGGCCCGGCTGCGGCCCTTCACCGCCATGATGAAGGGGAAGCCGAAGCGCTCGACATAGGCGGCGTTGAGCTCCTGGAACCGGGAGAATTCCTCCGGCGTGCAGCGGTCGAGCCCGGCGCTGGCCTGCTCGGCGCTGGAGCTGGCGGTCAGCTCGCCGGCCACGGCCAGCCGCCCGGCCAGGTCGGGATGGGCGCACAGCACCTGGAGCTGCCGGTCGTGGTCGGCGGCGCGGAACACGGCGCTGAGGGCGGCGTGCAGCCCCTCGGCGGTGTCCTGCTCATGCCCCAGCCCGGCCTCCCACGCCGCCTCGGCGATCCAGGGCGAATGCTCGAACACGCCGCCGAAGCGGACGGTGAACAGGTCGCGGTCCATGGTGCTGGGACGTGGGACGGTCATCGGATGCCTCCCCGCAGCCCAGCCCAGCTTGGTCCCCCCTCCCCCCGCGGGCTACCGCATTCGCGCATCGCCTCTTTTGAGTCCCCCCTCCCCTTGCGGGAGGGGGGTAGGGGGAGGGGGTTCTCTCGGC
>NZ_JASATH010000235.1:0-11448 GCF_038440215.1 Inquilinus sp. OTU3971
CCCCCCCCCCCCCGCCGGGGGGGGGGGGGGGGGGGGGGGGGGGGCTTGTCGATCGAAGGACTCCGGCCCGATGGATCTGGTGATACGAGACCGGCCCCTTGCTTCGGGCCGTCGCTTTCACGGCACGAACCCCCTCCCCCTACCCCTCTCCCGCGGGGGGAGGGGGGACTCATTAGGGCAATTTGCTTTAGCGCCTCGACATCCACCCCCGCCCCGACCGCCTCGCCGGCCGCGGCCAGGAACGCCTCCAGCGCCGCGTGCTCGCCGGCCTGGACCAGGCCGAGATGGCGGGAGGGCAGCGCCAGGGCGGGCAGCCGCGGCACCAGGCCGAGCACCGGCAGGCCGGCATGCGCGGCGGCCTGGCGCAGGATCGCTTCGTGCCGGGCGCTGCCGACCCGGTTGAAGATCACCCCGGCAATCCGGACGTCGGCGCGGAAGGCCCTGAATCCGGCCAGCACAGCGGCGGCGGAGAAACCCTGGCCGCCGGCATCCAGCACCAGCACCACCGGCCAGCCGAAACGGGCGGAGAGATCGGCGGCCGAGCCGTCGCCGACGGCTCCCGGACCCGGCGCGCCGTCGAACAGCCCCATCGCCGCCTCGACCACCAACAGCTCGGCGCCCTCGGCCTGCCGCTCCGCCAGCGCATCCAGCGTCTCCGGCCGCATCGCCCAGGCGTCGAGATTGACGCAGGGCCGCCCGCTCGCCGCGGCGTGGAAGGCGGGGTCGATATAGTCCGGCCCGGACTTGGCCGAAGCCACGGCCACGCCGCGGTCGCGCAGATGCCGCAGCAGGCCGAGCGTCACCACCGTCTTGCCGCTGCCGGAGGCCGGCGCCGCGATCATCAGGGCGGGGCAAGCCCTCATGGTCAGGAGGCCGCCTCGCCCTTCCCGCGGGTGCCGAGCGGGTCCGGGGTCAGGGCTTTGCCCTCGATCGCGCCGAGCCAATCGAGCGCATGGCGCAGCCGCACCACCTCGCCGACCACGACCACCGCCGGGGCTTCCATGCCCTGGGCCGCGACATCCTCCGCCGCCTTGGCCAGCGTGGTCTCCAGCACCCGCTGCTGCGGCGTCGTCGCCCGGCTGATCACCGCCACCGGCTCGGCGGGCGACCGGCCGCCTTCGATCAGATGCGCCGCGATCCGGGCAATGTGCTTGATCGCCATATAGACCACGATCACCGGCGAGCCGCGGGCGATCGCGTCCCAGGCGACGCCGGCGGTGACGTCGCCGCTGGCGTCGTGGCCGGTCAGGAAGGTGACGGCGTGGTTGGTGTCGCGATGCGTCACCGGGATTCCGGCATAGGCCGGGCCGCCGACGCCGGCGGTGATGCCGGGGACGATGCGGAAGGGGATGCCGGCCTCGACCAGGGCCAGCCCCTCCTCGCCGCCCCGGCCGAAGACGAAGGGGTCGCCGCCCTTCAGCCGCAGCACCCGCTTGCCCGCCCGGGCCAGCTGGATCAGCTTGGCGGTGATGTCCGGCTGCTTCGGCGAGGGCTTGCCGCCGCGCTTGCCGGCAAATTCCAGCACCGCGCCGGGCGCGGCCAGGCCGATGATCGCGTCCGACACCAGCGCGTCATAGACCACGACATCGGCCGAGCGCAGCGCGTGCAGGGCGTGCAGCGTCAGCAGGCCGGGATCGCCGGGGCCGGCGCCGACCAGCCAGACCCAGCCGGGCTCGAAGGCCGGAAAGGACAAGGGAAGATCAACCATCAGCGGAACCTTAAAAGCCATGCGGCAACGCCGCTAGGCAGGTTGCGACGCATCCTGTATCGAAACCCGTATGGCCCGTAAACCTGAGGGACCGCTGCGGCGCGGCTGGACCACCGGCGCCTGCGCCACCGCCGCGACCGCCGCCGCCACGACCGCGCTTTTGACCGGCCGCTTCCCGGACCCGGTGGCGATCACCCTGCCGCGCGGCGAGACTCCGTCCTTCGCCCTGGCGCTTGAGGGCCGCGGCGACGGCTGGGCGCGCGCCGGCATCGTCAAGGACGCCGGCGACGATCCCGACGTGACCCATGGCGCACTGGTGGTCGCCGAGGTGCGGCGCGGCGAGGCCGGGTCTGGCGTGCGCTTTCGCGCCGGCCCGGGAGTCGGCACCGTCACCCTGCCCGGCCTGCCGATTCCGCCCGGCGAGCCGGCGATCAACCCGGTGCCGCGCAGGATGATGACGGAGGTCGTATCCGCCATAGCCACCGAGCACGGCGACCCTGGCGATGTGGTGATCGAGATCTCGATCCCGGACGGCGAGAGGTTGGCGCAAAAAACCTGGAACCCGCGGCTCGGCATCATCGGCGGCCTGTCGGTGCTGGGCACCACCGGCGTGGTCGTGCCGTTCTCCTGCTCCGCCTGGATCCATTCGATCCATAGCGGCATCGATGTCGCCCGGGCGCTGGGCTTGACCCACGTCGCCGGCTGCACGGGGTCGACCTCCGAGGCCGCGGTGGTGGCCCGCTACGGCCTGCCGGACACGGCGCTGCTCGACATGGGCGATTTCGCCGGCGGGCTGCTGAAATACCTGAGGGCGCATCCGATCCCGCGCCTGACCATCGGCGGCGGCTTCGGCAAGCTGACCAAGCTGGCGCAGGGCTTTCTCGACCTCCATTCCGGCCGCAGCGAGGTCGATTTCGACTGGCTGGGCGACCGGCTGGCCGAGGCCGACGCCCCAGCCGGGATGGTCGAGCAGGCACGGCGCGCCAACACGGCCAAGCAGGTGCTGGACCTGGCCTCGGGCGCCGGCATCCCGCTGGCCGACCTTGTCGCGCGGCACGCCCAGGCGACGGCGCAGGGCGTGGTCGAGGGCAGCGGGGTCGCGGTCGAGATCCTGGTGTTCGATCGCCAGGGGGGGCTGGTGGGGGCTGCCGATGGCTGGTAGGCGGCTGCTGATCCTCGGCGGCACCGGCGAGGCGGCAGCGCTGGCCCGCGCCCTGGCCGAGGCCGAGGACTGGGAGGTCACCACGTCACTGGCCGGGCGGACCCGGGCGCCGGCGGCGCTGCCCGGCGCGGTGCGGACCGGCGGCTTCGGCGGTATCGACGGGCTGGCGGCGTATCTGCGGGCCGAGCGGATCGACCGGGTGATCGACGCCACCCACCCTTTCGCCGAGACGATGTCCGCCAATGCCGCGGCCGCTTGCGACCGGCTGGGTGTGCCGCTGCTGCGGATCGAGCGGCCGGCCTGGACGCCGGCACCGGGCGACCGCTGGATCGACGTGGCCGATGCCAACGAGGCGGCCGACTGGCTTGCGGGAAATCTCCCGGCCGGCTCTGCGGTGCTGCTGACCCTGGGTCGCCAGGACGTGGCGCCGTTCAAGCGCTGCCCGGAGCTGCGCTTCGTGCTGCGGTCGATCGAGCCGCCGGCGTCGGAGGGCCTGCCGCCGGACTGCCTGCTGCTGAGCGAACGTGGCCCGTTCACGCTGGATGGCGAGCGCGCCCTGATCGCCCGGCACGGCATCCGCGCCGTCGTCGCCAAGAATGCCGGCGGCGACGCCACGGCGGCGAAGCTGGCGGCGGCCCGCGAAGCGGCGATCCCGGTGGTCATGATCCGGCGCCCGACGCCCCTGGCGACACCAGCCGTGGCCGACATCGCCGGGGCGCTGGACTGGCTCAGCCGGCCGCGATGACCACGCCCGCCACGGCGATGGCCGCGCCCAGCGCGCGCTCCACCGGGGCGAAGCGCAGCCGGTTCAGGCCCAGCGCCGCGCCGATGCCGATGCCGTGCAGGATTGCGGTCGCGGCGATGAAGCCGAGCCCGTAGGTCACGGCCGAGGAATCCGGGTGCATCTCGGCGCCATGGGCATAGCCGTGGAACACGGCGAAGACCCCGGTCACCGCCATGCCGATCCACGCCACCGGCCGCACCGCCAGCGCGATCAGGGCGCCGAAGACGACGATCGACCCGGCGATGCCGAGCTCGACCATCGGCAGGCCCAGGCCCTGGATGCCGGCGATGCCGCCCACCGCCATCAGGGTCAGGAAGGCCAGCGGCGCCTGCCAGATATACCGGCCGCCGACCTGGCCGGCCCAGATCCCGACCGCGACCATGGCGAGGATGTGGTCGAGGCCCGAGAACGGATGCGCAAAACCGGCCGAGAAGCCGACCACGTCATGCCCCGGATGGGCATAGGCGGCCACCGGCAGCAGCGTCGCCAGGGCGGTCAGGGCAAGGGTCTTGGCGAGTTTCATCGTGGGTCTCCAGGGTCAGAACGTCAGGGTCAAGCGGAAGCAACTTTCGTGCCGCGCTTCGGGCGCAGCACATGGACATGCGCCGGGTCGTAGAGGGCGCTGTCGGTGAATTCGGTGTCGCCCAGCACGCGGCCGACGAGGATCAGCGCGGTGCGGGTGATCTTCGCCGCGCGCACCCGGGCGCCGATATCGGCCAGGGTGCCACGGATGATCTGCTGGTCCGGCCAGGTGGCGCGATAGACCACCACCACCGGGCAGTCGGCGCCGTAGCGTGGCTCCAGCGCCCGGCGCACCGCCGGGATGTTGCGGATCGAGAGATGGATCGCCAGCGTTGCGCCGGACCGGCCGAGCGTCTCCAGCTCCTCGCCCGGCGGCATGGCCGAGGCCTTCATCGTGGTCCGGGTCAGGATCACGGTCTGGCTGACGTCGGGCAGGGTCAGCTCGGTGCCCAAGGCGGCCGCAGCGGCCGCGAAGGCCGGCACGCCGGGGGTGATGGTGTAGGGGATGCCCAGCGCCTTCAGCCGGCGGATCTGCTCGGCGATCGCGCCGTACAGCGACGGGTCGCCGGAATGCACCCGGGCGACATCCTGGCCGCGGGCGTGGGCGGCCTCGATCTCGGCGATGATCTGGTCGAGATGCAAGGGCGCGGTGTCGATCACCCGCGCATCCGCTGGCGCATGCGCCACCACCGCCTCCGGCACCAGCGAGCCGGCATAGAGGCAGACCGGGCAGCGGGCGATCAGGTCGCGGCCGCGCAGGGTCAGCAGGTCCGGGTCGCCGGGGCCGGCGCCGATGAAATGCACGGTCATGCCCGCTGCGCCTCCGGCTTGTCGCCATAGCCGCGCGGCGTGTAGACGCGCGGGGTGCCGTCGCCGAGCATCAGCGCCCGGCTTTCCGAGGAGCCGACCAGCACCAGGGTCAGCATGTCGACCATCTCGACGGTCAGCTCGCCGAGCGTGGTCACGGTCAGGGCCTCGCCCTCGCGGCCGAGATTGCGGCCCAGCACCACCGGAGTCGCCGCCGGTCGGTGCGCCAGCAGGATCTCGCGGGCCCGCGCCAGCTGGCTGCGGCGGCGCTGCGACACCGGGTTGTAGAAGGCGACGACGAAGTCGCCCTGCGCCGCCGCCGCGATCCGCCGCTCGATCGCCGGCCAGGGCGTCATCAGGTCGGACAGCGAGATGGCGCAGAAATCATGGCCCAGCGGCGCGCCGATCCGGGACGCTGCCGCCTGCATCGCCGAGATGCCGGGCACGGTCGTGACCTCGACCCGGCGCCAGTCCGGCCGGCAGCCACGCTCGATCAGCTCCCACAGCAGGCTGCCCATGGCGTAGATGCCGGCGTCGCCGGAGCAGATCAGGGCGACGTCGCGCCCCTCCGCCGCCAGGTCCAGCGCCGCGCGCACCCGCAGCTCCTCCTCGCCGAGCTTGTAGTCGTGCCGCGCCTTGCCGGCGGCGGCCGGGCCGAGCAGGTCGATATAGAGGCTGTAGCCGACCAGGTCGGAAGCGCGGGCGATCAGCCGGTCGGCCTCCGGCGCCCGCCAGTCGGCCCGGCCCGGCCCCATGCCGATCAGCGCCAGCGTGCCGCGCTTGCGGCCGATCCGGTCGGGGTCGAGGATCGCCGTCGCCTCGGCCACGGCGCAGGTGGCGCGGCGCGACTTGCGCTTCTCGACGACGAGGCGGCCCTCGGGGCCGGCCGCGGCCAGCGCCGCCGCCTCGGCCACGCCATGGCAGCCGATCTCGCGGAACACGACGTCGGACGGGTTGGCGAGGCGCGGCGTCTCGGCCTCCAGCGTCGCTGGGTCGAACACGCGGAGCGGCAGGCCCAGCGCCTGCGCCGCCGCCTGCAGCCCGGCCTCGTCGGCCTTGAGGTCGACCGAGACCAGCGCCGCCACGGCCTCCAGGGCCAAGCCAGCTTCGGCCAGGGTGTCGCGGATCAGCGCCTCGATCTCCGCCGCCTCGGTGCCGCGCTCGCAGCCGATTCCGACTGCCAGTTTCGCCGGGTGAAACACCAGCCGGTCGGGATCGGCAGGCAGGGCCCGGGTGCTGACGACGATCGTCTTTCGCGCGACTGGGTCGAGCGGGAGTTCGGCGTCCGCCAGCCAGGGCAGGTCGCCGTCGAGGCGCACGGCCTCGCCGGCCAGAAGATCGGCGGCGAAGCTCTTGTAATCGCTGGACTCCGACAGCCGCCAGCCGGCCGGCGGGTCGTCCAGCGCCACGCCGAAGCGCAGGTCGCCGGCGGTGGTGATCGCCGGGGCGATGCCGAGGATCTGCCCCACCTGCCGGGCCAGGTCGTTGGCGCCGTGATGGCCGCCCAGCAGCGGCACCACGGCGCTGCCGTCCTCCGCCACCGCCAGCACCGGCGGCTCGGTGCGCTTGTCGGACAGCAGCGGCGCCAGGATGCGGATCAGGGCGCCGGCGGCGCAGAGGCC
The DNA here is from genome assembly GCF_038440215.1 of Inquilinus sp. OTU3971. Classification (NCBI taxonomy): domain Bacteria; kingdom Pseudomonadati; phylum Pseudomonadota; class Alphaproteobacteria; order Rhodospirillales; family Rhodospirillaceae; genus Inquilinus; species Inquilinus sp. OTU3971. The sequence goes on from NZ_JASATH010000235.1 coordinate 6,606, forward strand.
GATGATCGGCTCGCCTGCCGCGAACAGGGTCCGCAAATGGTCGGCCAGCTTGCCGAAGGCGATGTCGGCGCCGGTGACGCGGCAGGCGGGCGCGTGGATCGCCGCCCCCGGCAGCAGCGGCTTGAGCCGTTGCGCGGTGGCGAGCCCGCCCGCGGTCAGGGTGATCAGCGCCGTCATCGCCACGCCGCCCCGCGCCGATGCGCCAGGATCATCGAGAAATAGGGCACGGTCTCGGGATCGACCTCGCTCAACTTCAGCACGCGCTGGTGGCCCAGCGTGGCCCGTTCGACATAGCGCGCGCCGTCATACAATCCAGCTTCTTCAAGCAATTGTGATATTTTCCTGAAGTTTCGGCTGGGCTTCATGATCGCCACGGCCTCGGCCGCCTGCAGCCTTGGCCGCAGCTCCTCCTCCGGCAGCGGCGCCGGCAAAACCGTCAGCACGTCGTTGCGGGCGGCCAGCGGCAGGCCGGTGGCGGCGGCGCAGGCGGTCAGCGAGGAGACGCCGGGCACCACCTCGACCCGGTGGCGCTCCGCCAGCCGGCCGAACAGATACATGAAGGAGCCATAGAAGAACGGGTCGCCCTCGCACAGCACCGCCACGTCGCGACCAGCATCGAGATGACCGCCGATCTCGACCGCGGCGGCGTCGTAGACCGCCCGGGCCGGGGCCGGATCGACCCGCATCGGCACGCGGATGGCGATCTCCGCCTGGCCGCCCGGGAGGTGGGGCGCCACGATCGAACGGGCGAAGCTGTCGCCGACATCCGGCGCCGGATAGGCCAGGACCGGTGCTGACCGCAGCAGGCGCAGCGCCTTCAGCGTGATCAGCTCCGGATCGCCCGGCCCGACGCCGAGGCCGTAGAGCGTGCCGGTCATGCAGGCCCCCACGGCTTCACCGCGGCCCATTGCGTCACCGGCATCAGCGGGCGCCAGCCGTGATAGCCGCCGATGGGCTCGGCCCGCGACACGGCGATGCGGGACAGGGTGCCGCCGAGCCGGGCCTGGTGGCCGATCACCGCGACCTCGCCCTCGGCCGTCACCACATTGGCGACCAGCCGGCCGCCCGGCGGCAGCGCCGCCCAGCAGGCCTCGACCACGCCCTCCGCGGTGATGCCGCCGCCGATGAACGCCGCATCGGGCCGCGGCAAATCCTCGGCCAGCGCTGCCGGCGCCTCGCCGCGCACCACCTTGAGGAAGGGCGTGCCCAGCGCCGCCGCGTTCTGGGCGATCAGGGCCAGGCGGCCGTCGTCGCGCTCGACCGCCACGGCCCGGCAGCGCGGGTCGCCGCGCATCCATTCGATCGCGATCGAGCCGCAACCGGCGCCGACATCCCACAGCACCTGGCCGGGCGACGGCGCCAGCGCCGCCAGGGTCATGGCCCGGACCTCGCGCTTGGTCAGCTGGCCGTCATGGGCGAAGGCATCGTCCGGCAGGCCGGGCACGGCCGGCAGCACGCGGGTTTCCGGCCCGGCGACGCAGTCGATAGCGATAGTGTTGAGGTCGTCGACCTCGTGGCCGTCCCACGCCGCGGCGGTGGCGCGGACGATGCGCTCGCCCTCCCCGCCCATCCGCTCCAGCACGCTGAAGCCGCTGCGGCCCCAGCCGGTGCGGCGCAGCAGCTCGGCCAGGCGGGCCGGGGTGGTGCGGTCGGCGCTGAGCACCAGGATCTTCGCGCCGGGCTGCAGATGCGGCACCACCAGCTCCAGCGGCCTTCCGTGCAGCGTCACCATGCGGGCCTCGACCAGTGGCCAGCCGAGCCGGGCGCAGGCCAGGCTGAAGGCCGAGGGCGCCGGCAGCACCACCATCTCCGCGATCGGGATGCGGCGCGACAGGGTGACGCCGACGCCGAAGCACATCGGGTCGCCGCTGGCCAGGACGCAGACCCGGCGGCCGCGCAGCGCCTCGATCTCCGGCACCAGGGCCAGCAGCTGCGGCGGCCAGGGGATGCGACGGCGGCCATCCTCCGGCACCATCGCCAGATGCCGCCTGCCGCCGACCACGATCTCGGCGCTGTCGTAGAGCGCTCGGGCGGACGGCGACAGGCCGTCCAGCCCGTCCTCGCCGATGCCGATGACGCTGAGCCAAGGGGCCATCAGATCCCCTCCCGCGCCAGGGCGTTGACCGCGGCCGAGGCCATGGCGCTGCCGCCACGCCGGCCCGGCAGGGTCAGGAACGGCAGGCCGCTCTCGGCCAGCGCCGCCTTGGATTCGGCGGCGCCGACGAAGCCGACCGGGAAGCCCAGGATGGCAGCGGGTTGAGGCGCCCCCTCCTCCAGCAGTTCCAGCAGCCGGAACAGGGCGGTCGGGGCGTTGCCGATCGCCACCACCGCGCCGTCCAGCCGGCCGCGCCACAGCTCGACCATCGCGGCCGAGCGGGTGGTGCCGAGACGGCGGGCCAGATCGGGCAGCGACGGGTCGCCGATCAGCGAGACGATCTCGTTCTGCGCCGGCAGGCGCGAGCGGATGATGCCGGCCTCGACCATGCGGCAGTCGACCAGCACCGCCGCGCCAGCGGCCAGGGCAGCCCGGCCGCGTGCGGCGACGTCGGGGGTGAAGAGCAGGTCGTCCACCACCTCGACCATGCCGCAGGCATGCGCCACCCGCACCGCGAGCCCGGCCACATCCGGCGGAAACCGCTCCAGCCGCGCCTCGGCCCGGATGGTGGCGAAGGACTGGCGGTAGATCGCCTCCGGGTCGCGGAGATAGGCGTGCGCCATCCCGGCCCTCACCCGGCCTTCTTCAGGCTCTTCGGCCCCAGCGGATGGTCGGCATGGGGATAGGGATGGTGGTGATGGTCATGGCTGTGACCGTGATCGTGGCTGTGGCCGTGGTGATGGTGATGGTGATGGTGGCCGTGATCACCGTGGTGATGATGGTCGTGGTGGTGCCCATGGTCATGCGCCGGACCGCCGGAGATGCCCTCGACGTGGTGGTGATGGCTTTCCTGCGGCAGGCCGACCTCGGCCTCGAAGCCCAGTACCTGCATCCGGTACTTGCACATCTGGCAGTTCATGTTGCCGGTGCCGTCGATGATCTCGGCGATCCGCTCCTCCAGCGTCTGCAGCACCAGCGGGTGGTCGTTCAGGTAGCGCGCCTTGACGAACTCGATGCCCGGATGGCGGGCGGCGACGGCATCGGTCGCGTCGTAGATCCGATCGACCAGGATGCCGGTGAACAGGAAATACGGGAACACCACGATGCGGCGGTAGCCGAGCTTGGCCGCATGCTCCAGCGCCGGCTCGACCAGCGGGAAGGTGACGCCGGAATAGGCGGTCTCGCCCCAGCCGAAGCCGATGCCCTCCCACAGCATGCGCATGACCTTGGCGACGTTGGAGTTGGCGTCGGGGTCCGAGGCGCCGCGGCCGACCACGACCAGCATGGTCTCGTGCCGCGCGATCGGCCCGTCCTCGCGCCTGGCGTCGGCGATCTCGACCGCCTCCTGCACCCGCTCGCCGGCGGCGCGCAGCATCTTCACGTCGATGCCGAGCTCGCGGCCGTAGCGGATGGTCAGGCCCGGATGCTGCGCCTGGTACGTGTTGAGCACCGAGGGGATGTCGTTCTTGGCGTGGCCGGCGGCGAACAGCATGCCCGGGATCGCCAGCACCTCGGTCACGCCCTTGGCGCGCAGCCGGTCCAGCCCGTCGCGGATGATCGGCCGGGCGAATTCGAGATAGCCGTAATCGACGTCGTAGTGCGGCAGGCGGCGGCGCAGTTGCAGGGACACGGCGGCGAACTCGTCCACGGCCCCCTGATCCCGGCTGCCATGGCCGCAGATCATCACGCCCAGCTTGCCCGCCATCATGCCCTCCTGGCTCCACGCCATGCCGGCACGGCCAGGACGAGTCCCGGCAGCGGACGGTGGGCGGCACGCGCGGATATCGCTTGGATCTATCCGTCCGATGGAACCCCGTCACCGCAAGTGTCCCGGGGGCGTCGCGGGACGCACCGTCGACGTCCCGGCCGGCACATTGCTATAGGCTTCCCCCGGAAGGCAACAGCGACGCGACACGCGATGGACGATCTGCGACCCGGAAGGCTTTTCGTCTTCGGCCTCGGCTACAGCATGACCCGGCTGGCGCGGCGGCTGCGCGACCTCGGCTGGCAGGTCGCCGGCACCACGCGCGATGCCGACCGCCTGGAGCGGCTGCAGGACGAGGGATTCGAGGCCAACGCCTTCGGCCCGGACCAGCTGCTGGACCCTGCCGCGCTGGCCGGGACCACGCATCTGATCCAGTCGATCTCGCCGGAGTTGTCGGGCGACCCGACGGTGCCGGCGCTGGCCGAGACGCTGCGGGCGCTACCCGAGCTGCGCTGGGTCGGCTACCTGTCGACGCCGTCCGTCTATGGCGACCGCGGCGGCGCCTGGATCGACGAAAGCGCCGATCCGACTCCGGGCTCGCCGCGCGGCTGGAAGCGGCTGGAATCGGAGCGCGCCTGGTTCGCGGCGTTCCAGGACACCGGGGTGGCGGTGCAGGTGTTCCGGCTGGCCGGGATCTACGGACCCGGACGCAGCGCGCTCGACCAGCTGCGGCACGGCCGGGCCCGCCGCATCGACAAGCCGGGCCAGGTGTTCAACCGCATCCATGTCGACGACATCGGCAGCGTGCTGATGGCCTCGATGCGCCAGCCGACTCCAGGGGCGGTCTACAATGTCGCCGACGGCCACCCGTCCAGCCCGAACGACCCGATCGAGCATGCCGCCCGGCTGCTCGGCATCGACCCGCCGCCGCTGGTGCCGTTCGAGCAGGCCGGCCTGTCGCCGCTCGGCCGCGAGTTCTACTCGGAATGCAAGCGGCTGAAGATCGACCGGATCATCGATGAGCTCGGGGTGCACCTCGCCTA
>NZ_JASATH010000236.1:0-11414 GCF_038440215.1 Inquilinus sp. OTU3971
CACAGGAGGGCACCTGCTGTCGCGAGGAACCGCCGGTCAGTGATTCCCGGCCAGCACTTCGCGCTTGCCGACATGGTTGGCCGGGCTGACCACGCCCTCCTGCTCCATCCGGTCGATCAGGCGGGCGGCGCGGTTATAGCCGATCTGCAGGTGGCGCTGGATGAAGCTGGTCGACGCCTTGCGCTCGCGCGCCACCAGCGCCACCGCCTGGTCGTACAGGTCGTCGCCCGAGCCGCCCTCGCCGTCCAGCGCCAGCGCGTCGAAGCCGCCGCCATCGTCCTGGTCCTCCAGCACCGAGTCGTTGTAGGCCGGCTCGCCCTGGGCCTTGAGGTGGCGCACCGTCTCCTCGACCTCGCCGTCGGAGACGAAGGGCCCGTGCACGCGGGTGATGCGGCCGCCGCCGGCCATGTACAGCATGTCGCCCTGGCCCAGCAGCTGCTCGGCCCCGCCCTCGCCGAGGATGGTGCGGCTGTCGATCTTGGAGGTGACCTGGAAGCTGATCCGGGTCGGGAAGTTGGCCTTGATCGTGCCGGTGATGACGTCGACCGAGGGGCGCTGCGTCGCCATGATCAGGTGGATGCCGGCGGCGCGCGCCATCTGCGCCAAGCGCTGGATCAGCGCCTCGATGTCCTTGCCCGCCACCAGCATCAGGTCGGCCATCTCGTCGACGATGATGACGATGTAGGGCAGCTCGGTCAGGTCGATCGGCTGGTCCTCGAAGATCGGCTTGCCGGTGTCCGGGTCGAATCCGGTCTGCACCCGGCGGGTCAGCACCTCGCCCTTGGCCTTGGCCTCGCGCAGCCGCTGGTTGTAGCCCTCGATGTTGCGGACGCCGACCTTGGACATGGACCGGTAGCGGTCCTCCATCTCGCGCACCGCCCATTTCAGGGCGACCACCGACTTCTTCGGGTCGGTGACGACCGGCGCCAGCAGATGCGGGATGCCCTCGTAGATCGACAGTTCCAGCATCTTCGGGTCGACCATGATGAAGCGCACCTTGTCCGGCGGCAGCCGGAACAGGAGCGATAGGATCATGGTGTTGATGGCGACCGACTTGCCCGAGCCGGTGGTGCCGGCCACCAGCAGGTGGGGCATGCGGGCCAGATCGGCGATGATCGGGCCGCCGCCGATGTCCTTGCCCAGCACCAGGCCGAGCTTGGAGCCGGCCTTGTCCATCTGGTCGGAGCCGAGCAGCTCGCGCAGCAGCACCATCTCGCGCTTCTGGTTCGGCAGCTCGATGCCGATGACGTTGCGGCCGGGCACCACGGCGACGCGCACCGACACCGCGCTCATCGACCGGGCGATGTCGTCGGCCAGGCCGATGACGCGGCTGGACTTGGTGCCGGGCGCCGGCTCCAGCTCGTACAGGGTCACGACGGGGCCGGGATTGACCTTCACGATCGAGCCGCGGACGCCGAAATCGCTCAGCACCTGCTCCAGCGCCGCGGCGTTCTGCTCCAGCACCCGCGGGTCGGCCACGACCGGGCGCTTGGTCGGGTCCGGCAGGGTCAAGAGGTCGAGCGGCGGCAGCTCATAGGTGTCGGGCGGCGCCAGCTCGAAGCTGGTCTGGCGCGGCGGCGGCGTCGCCGGGCGGCGCACCGGCTCGATCGCAGCGGGGGCGACACGCTGCGGCGAGGGCATCGGGGCGGCGGGCCGGCGCGGCGGCTCCTCGACCGGGCGCAGCGAGGGCAGGTCGATCAGGTCGTCGTCCTCCTCCTCGGGCAGGTCCTCGGGTTCGGTGCGGCCGCCGCCGATGATGATCGGCGGGCGCGCCGGCGCGCGCTCCTCCTCGTCCCCGGCCTCCGGATCGGCGATCCGCGGCCCGGGCGGGTTGGCCCGGGCGAAGCGCGGCCGCGCCGCCGGGCCGGCCCCGGGCATGGCGAAGGCCGCCGGCGCCTCGGGCGCGGGCTCGCGCCGCATCATGCTGGAGGCGACGGTGCCGGCGCCGTGCAGCGTGCGCAGGCCCAGCCATTGCAGCACCCGGCCGATCGCGCGCAGCAGGGATCCCGTGATCGACGCGCCGGCACGGGCGCCGGCGCCGGTCACGGACCCGACGCGGTGCCATTCGGTCGAGGACAGGCCGAGCGCGACCAGCACCAGCAGCAGGCCGACGGCGCCGGTGGCGATCGCCAGCCAGAAGGTGGCGACCGGCCCGGCGGACATGATGACGGTGTCGGAGATCCGCTTCAGGATCATCGACCCGACGGCGCCGCCCAGCGAGCCGCGCTCGGCCCAGCCCTCGATCGCCGGCAGCGGCGACAGGCCGGCGGCCAGGAACAGCACGCCGAACAACAGGCTGGTGATGCGCCACCACACCCGGTCCAGCGGCTGGTGCCGCATCAGCCGCCAGGCCCAGAACAGCGGCAGCACGGCCAGCAGGAAGGCGCCGATGCCCAGCGTCTGGATCAAGAGGTCGGCGACATGCGCGCCGGGCCGGCCCAGCAGGTTGGCGGCGGGCCCGGCCTTGGCGGTGTTCCAGGACGGGTCGGTCGGGGCGTAGCTGACCAGCGCGACCAGCAGGCCGCAGCCGAACACGGCGATGCCGAGGCCGCTCAGCTCGCGCACCCGGTTGCGCAGGAACTCCTGCACCACCGGGGGCAGGAAGCGCTTGCCCGGGGCGGCGCGCCCGGAGCTGCGCGTCACCGCGGTTCGACGGGATGAGGTTCCGGCCATCGTCATTCTGCCGCCTCGGCTCGGGACAGGATCTCGCCGACCCGGGTCAGGGCGCGCCCGACCGTCTCGGCGTCATGGACCACGGCGACGCGCAGCCAGCGCCGGCCGATCTCCGGCCGGTCCAGGCGCGTGATGTAGCCGCCGGGCAGGGTGCGGATCGCGGCCTCGGCCCACAGCCGGCGCGCGGCGGCCTCGCCGTCGCCGACATCGAGCCACAGGAAGAAGCCGCCCTGCGGCCGGCGGAAGCCGAAGCGGCCGCCCAGCGCCGCCTCGGCGGCATCGAACTTGGCCCGGTACAGCGCCCGGTTCTCGACGACATGCGCGTCATCGGCCCACAGCGCGGCGGAGGCGGCCTGGATCGGCAGCGGCATGCCGGCGGCGGAATGGCTGCGCAGCCGCAGGAAGGCGGCGACCAGCGCCGGGTCGCCGGCGACGAAGCCCGAGCGCAGCCCGGCCGCGTTCGACCGCTTCGACAGCGAATGGAACACCAGCAGGTTGTCCAGCGACCCGCCATCCCGTCCGGCCGCGACCTCCAGCACGCCCGTCGGCGGATCGCGGTCGTAGATCTCGGCGTAGCATTCGTCGGCCGCCAGGATGAAGCCATGCGTCCGGGCCAGGCCGATGGCGCGGTCGAGATAGTCCGGGCTGGCGACGGCGCCCTGCGGATTGGTCGGGTTGCACAGATACAGCAGCTTCAGCCGCGCCAGCAGCGGCGCGTCGGCCTCCAGCGCGTCGAGGTCGGGCAGGAAGCCGGTGGCCGGCCCGGCCGGCAGGAACACCGGCTCGGCCCCGGCCATCACCGCGGCGCCCTCATAGGGGGCGTAGAACGGGTCGGGCAGCGCCACCGCCGGCACCTGGTTGGCGCCGGGGCGGTGATCGACCGCCAGCTCCGCCACCAGGAACAGCGCCTCGCGGGTGCCGGACAGCGGCAGGATATGGGCCGGGTCGGCCAGGCCATCGGGCAAATGGAATCGGCGCTGCAGCCAGCCGGCGCAGGCCTCGCGGAAGGCGGGGGTGCCCGCCACCGGCGGATAGCGGTTCCAGCTGCCGGCATTGGCGGCCAGGATCTCGGCCAGGAAGGCCGGCGGCTGGTGCTGCGGCTCGCCGACCGACATGGCCAGAGGCGCCACCCCCTCCGGCGGCGTCACCCCGGACAACAGCGCCGCCAGCCGCGCGAACGGATAGTCCGCCAGCCGTTTCAATGCCTCGTTGAGTCGGCCGCCCCGCATGCTCTTCTGCAACACCCTCTGCCGCGTCGGGCCGGCTGCCGCCGGCCTCATCCCTCGCTTCCGGCGGCCGGTGCCGCCGCGAAACAGCTCTTAGATTCCAATCACTTTATCCCGTCTTCTGACCTCTCCTGTCAAATCCGGCGTGGCCGGGCGGCCGGTCCGGCGCGCTTTTCCGGCCACGGTGTGGCCGGCCCGGCACGGTCGGAGAACACCCGGACGAATCACGAACGAATCAGGATCGGCACGCGACGTGAAATTGCCGGGGTCAAAGCCCGAACGGGATCGACAGCGACATCATGCTGCCGGCGCCGCCGGACGAGCCCCAGCTGCCGCCGGCGGCGACTCCGACGCCCCGCCGCTCGGAGCACCCCGCGGCCAGGACCAGGAGGCATAGGAGAAGAATCCGGACCATGCTGGAATCCTACCACGAAATGGCGGCCGGACACGCGGTCATGTGACACGCCGCCACTGGACAGCGCGGCAGCGCGCTCCGATGCTGCGCGCCATGAACGACAGCACCTCTTTGCGCACCCAGGTCGCGGTGGTCGGCGGCGGCCTCGCCGGGGCGACCATGGCAGCGGCCCTCGGCCAGGCCGGCATCGACACCGTCATCCTGGACCAGGAGCCGGCGGCGACCCGCACCCTGCCGGAATTCGACGGCCGCACCACCGCGCTGTCCTACGGCTCGCGCCGGATCGTCGCCTCGGCCGGGCTGTGGGATGCGGTGGCGGGCCAGGCCGAGCCGATCCTCGACATCCGCATCGCCGACGGCCGCGCCCCGGTGTTCCTGCATTTCGACCATCAGGAGATGGCCGGCGAGTCGGACAGCGCCCCGTTCGGCCACATCGTCGAGAACCGGCTGCTGCGGCTGGCGCAGTTCGAGCGGCTGGACGCCCTGCCGGCGGTGCGCCACATCGCCCCGGCCAAGGTGGTGGCGGTCGAGACCGGCACCGGCCATGCCGCCGTGACTCTGGCCGACGGCCGGGTGGTACGGGCGGATCTGGTGATCGGCGCTGACGGCCGCGGCTCCTTCACCCGCCAGCAGCTGGGCATCCCGGCGCGCAGCTTCGCCTATCGGCAGAAGGCGGTGGTCTGCGTCATGGCGCATGCCCAGCCGCATGAGGGCGTGGCGGTCGAGCATTTCCTGCCGGCCGGCCCCTTCGCCGTGCTGCCGATGACCGACGACGCCGAGGGCAACCACCGCTCCTCGATCGTCTGGACCGAGCATCCGGACACCGCCGACGACCTGGTGCACCGCCCGGCCGCCGCCTTCGACGCGGCGCTGCAGGCCACGGTGGGCGACTGGCTGGGGCCGGTGCGGACCCTGGGCAAGCGCTTCACCTATCCGCTCGGCGTCGTCCATGCCCGGCGCTACGGCGCCCGGCGGGCGGCGTTGATCGGCGAGGCGGCGCACGGCATCCATCCGATTGCCGGCCAGGGCCTCAACCTCGGCCTGCGCGACATCGCGGTGCTGACCGAGCTCTTGGTCGAGCGCAGCCGGCTGGGCCTCGATCTCGGCGACCCGGCGCTGCTGCAGCGCTACGAGCGGCTGCGGCGGCCGGACAATGTCGCCATGATCCTGGCAACCGACGGGCTGAACCGGCTGTTCTCGACCGATCTGGCCCCGGTGCAGCTGGCCCGCGACATCGGCCTCGCCGCCGTCGGCCGCCTGCCGCCGGTGAAGCGCTTCTTCATGCGCCAGGCGATGGGGCTGGGAAGCCGGGCGCGGTGACGACATGATCGCGCCGCATGCGTGATCCGGGGGCCGGAGATCCGATCACGAGAGATCTTTGAACTCGGCTTCCGCCAACGCACGGAGTTCCGCCTCCTGGGTCGGATACGCCGCGGCCGGCAGGTCCTGGAGCGTCAGTCGCAGGCTCGCCATGTGCAGTATGCGTTCCTGCCTGGGGGTGAGGTTTTCGAGATCGAAGAGCGACGCGATCCTGTCGCGCAACCGCCTGTCGCGTTCGGTGGAGTCCCAGCCGCTGTATCGAAGCCACTCCTCTTTGGGTTCCATTCCGGTCCATCCTCTGGCGTGGGCTGTCGGTTCCGCAGGCGTATGCGCCGATGATGGCCGCAGGTTGGATTCTCACAGGCAAACCCAGCCTACGGCGGACTGAGAGGATAGCCCTCCAGGATCTCATAGACCGCGCCCTCGCGGCCGACATGGCTCTGGTACAGGTGGAAGGCGTCGACCGGGAAGGGCTCGGCGCGGAACGGGCCGTGCTCCAGCAGCCAGCGCTCGACCCGCTCGGCCGGCGCCTGGCGCAGCCGGGCCAGGGTGACGTGCGGGGCATAGCTGCGGTCGTCCGGCGGCTGGCCGGCGGCGACCAGGGCCCGGTCGATCTTGGCGTGCAGGAAGTGCAGCGCCGGCTCCGCCGCCACCCCGGCCCACAGGGTCGAGGCGGCGCGCTTCGTGCCGAACCGGCCGACACCGTCCAGCGCCAGGCTGAAGCCGGGCGCGGCGATGGCGTGCAGCGCCTGGTCGATCTCTTCCGCCTCCAGCGCGTCGACCTCGCCGATGAAGCGCAGGGTCAGGTGGAAATCGGCCGGGTTGGTCCAGCGCGCCCCGGGCACGCCGCCCTGCAGCAGCGACAGGCGGGGCCGCAGCGCGGCGGGGATGGCGATGGCGACGAAGAGGCGGAGCATGGCGATCCTCGGCTCAACCGAGGGCAAAGCCGGCGCGGTAGTGGGCCGGGCTGGTGGCGAGGCGGCGGCGGAAATGGTGGCGCAGCGTGTCGGCTGAGCCGAAGCCGCATTCGGTGGCGATGCGCTCGACCGGCAGGGCCGTGGTCTCCAAGAGCTCGCGGGCCAGGGCCAGGCGCTCACTCACCAGCCATTCGGCCGGGGTGGTGCCGGTGGCCTCGCGGAAGCGGCGCAGGAAGGTGCGCAGGCTCATCCCCGCCTCGCCGGCCAGCCGCTCCAGCGGCAGGTCCTCGGCCAAGTGGCGCCGGGCCCAGTCGAACAGCGCGGCCAGGCGCGGCCGCTCCTCGATCTGCACCGGCCGGTCGACATATTGCGCCTGGCCGCCCTCGCGATGCGGCGGCACCACCAGGCGCCGCGCCACCTGGTTGGCGATCCGCGCCCCCCAGTCGCGCCGGACGATGTGCAGGCACAGGTCGAGCCCGGCGGCGCTGCCGGCCGAGGTCAGCACCTGGCCCTCGTCGACATACAGCACGTCCGGCACGATCCGGATGTCGGGATACTGCGCGGCCAGGGCCTCGACGTAGCGCCAATGGGTGGTGGCGCGGCGGCCGGCCAGCACGCCGGCGGCGGCCAGCACGAAGACGCCGGAGCAGATCGAGACCAGCCGGGCGCCCCGCTCATGGGCCCGGCGCAGCGCGGCCAGCAGGGGCTCGGGCGGGGTCTCGCGGATGCCGCGCCAGCCGGGCACGACGATGGTGCCGGCCTGCTCCAGCGCCTCCAGCCCGGCCTCGGCCTGGACCTGGACGCCGCCGATCGCGCGCAGCGGCCCGGGCTCGGCGGCGCAGACGGTGAAGCAGTACCAGTCGGCGAATTCCGGCCGCGGCAGGCCGAACACCTCGACCGCGACGCCGAACTCGAAGGTGCACAGCCCGTCATAGGCGAGGACGGCGACGCTGCGGTTCGGGGTCGGGCGGGACGGGGGAACGGACATGGAATGTCTGTAGTCAGGATCTTGACGGCTGGATCAACGCGTCACGAAAAGCCCATAATCGATCGCGGACCGGTACGACCGTTCACTGAAACCCGGGTGGTTTCGTTGGAACTCCGCCATGATGTCAGCACACGGTTCCCTGGCAAACCGAAGACTGTGCATTTGATCGGCCGGCTCGTAGGCCGCTGCGATCAAAGCCGACGCCTCTTTCAGACAGCGAGTCAACGCCTCTGGCGTTTCGTCTGGATAGATCTGCTGCAGGACGTCTTCGATGCGCCGGCTTTTCGGCAACCAGCAGTATCTGCCCCTGATCGAGAGCTCAACAGCGGCATCGACGGCTGAACAAGGCAGGATTCTCCTCAGAACACTGTTGAGGTCATCTTCCCTCAACCGCTCCATTCTGTGCTCAAGATCCTCGGTATCGGCGGCAGGACACCGGACAGCAGCGACCTTTCGGTGTCTGTTGAATAACAGAAGAAGCTGGGACCAAAAGCCCATGGCCGTGCGGATCCCAGGCCTGCCGACGCTCCGATCAATGGTCTCCACATAGAGGCCGGTTGGCAAGCTCCACGATCGTAGCACCAGTAGTACGGCCGAATCATCGAGGATTAACGCCAGCCATGGCTTTATCCCTTCGCCCTCACCCTCCATCCCCTTTTCTCGGGAATGGAGGGTGAGAAATCGATCCTCAGATGTGGATCGGCCGGCCGTCCACCGCCAGCGCCGCTTCCTTGACCACCTCGTTCAGGGTCGGGTGGGCGTGGCAGGTGCGGGCGATGTCCTCGGCCGAGGCGCCGAACTCCATCGCCAGCACGCATTCGGCGATGATGGTGCCGGCCTCGGCGCCGATGATGTGCACGCCCAGCACCCGGTCGGTCTTGGCGTCGGCCAGGATCTTGACGAAGCCGTCGGTCGCGTTCATGGCGCGGGCCCGGCCATTGGCCAGGAACGGGAACTTGCCGGCCTTGTAGGCGACGCCGGCCTGCTTCAGCTCCTCCTCGCTGCGGCCGACCGAGGCCACCTCGGGCCAAGTGTAGACCACGCTCGGGATGGCGTCGTAGTTCACATGGCCGGCCTGGCCTGCCAGGATCTCGGCCACGGCGACGCCCTCGTCTTCGGCCTTGTGCGCCAACATCGCGCCGGCGATCACGTCGCCGATGGCGTAGATGCCCTCGACATTGGTGCGGAAGTGCTTGTCGGTCCTGACCCGGCCGCGCTCGTCCAGCTCCACCCCCGCGGCGTCCAGGCCGAGGCCCTCGACATAGGGCCGGCGGCCGATCGACAGCAGCACGACATCGGCCTCGATGGTCTCGGCGTCGCCGCCCTTGGCCGGCTCCACGGTGAGGGTGACGCCGGTGTCGGTCTTCTGCGCGCCGGTGACCTTCGAGCTCAGCTTGAACGTCATGCCCTGCTTGGCCAGGATGCGCTGCATCTGCTTCGACACCTCGCCGTCATTGGTCGGCAGGATGCGGTCGAGGAACTCCACCACCGTGACCTTGGCGCCGAGGCGGGACCAGACCGAGCCGAGCTCGAGCCCGATGACGCCGCCGCCGATCACCACCAGGTGCTTCGGCACCTCCGGCAGCGACAGCGCGCCGGTCGAGGTGACGATGCGAGTCTCGTCGACCTCGACGCCCTTCAGCGGGGTCGAGTCGGAGCCGGTGGCGATGACGAAGTTCTTGGCGGCGTAGGTCTTGCCCTCGACCTCGATCCGGTCCTTGGCGGTGAAGCGGGCGTGGCCCTTCAGCCGGTCGATCTTGTTCTTCTTGAACAGGAAGTCGATGCCGTCGGTGTTGGCCTTCACCACCTTGTCCTTGTGGCCCATCATGCCGGGCAGGTCGAGCTCGACCCCCGCGACCTTGATGCCGAAGGCGGCCAGGGCATGCCCGGCCTCCTCGAACTTCTCGGACGCGTGCAGCAGCGCCTTGGACGGGATGCAGCCGATGTTCAGGCAGGTGCCGCCCAGCGTCGGCATCTTCTCGACGCAGGCGGTCTTGAGCCCGAGCTGCGCGGCCCGGATGGCGGCGACATAGCCGCCGGGGCCGGAGCCGATCACGATCAGGTCATAGGTGGCTGCGGGTTCGGTCATCGCTCGCACTCAGCTTGCCGGAAGGTGGCCGCAAACTGCATGAGCCGGGGCGGCGCCGCAACTGCGTCGAGCGGGCAGCTGCCATCGTCCGGCCGGCCGCGTCCCCGGTCCGGTTCACTCCGGCCGGCCGAGATGGGCGTCGAGGGCGGCGGTCAACGCCTGGATCTGGCGGTTGAGGGCGTCGAGCTGCGGCAGCGTCAGGCCGGACCGCCCCAGCAGCGCCTCGCCCAGGCACTGGCTGCGGGCGAACAGCGCGCGGCCCGCCTCGGTCAGCCGGACCTGGACCTCGCGCTCATTGTCGGGACTGCGCCGCCGCTGCACCAGCCCGGCCGCCTCCATCCGCTTCACCAGGGGCGTGATCGTGCTCGAATCAAGGGCAAGGCGGGCGGCGATGATGCCGATCGTCCGGCCGTCCTCCTCGCCCAGCACGTTGAGCACGAGGTATTGCGGATAGGTGATGCCCATCTCGTCCAGCATCGGCTTGTAGGTCCGGTTGATGGACATGGCGGTGCGGTACAGCGTGAAGCAGATCTGCTCGTCCAGCGCTAGCGGGCGGTCCTTCGGCAGGGGCATGCGGCGCCCTCCTGTTCCTGATGCGCGGTCATATTTATCACGAAAAATAATATCGCGATAAAGATTTTGCTGGACGCAGCCACAGCGATCGGCTATCCCATTATTTATCGCGATAACAATTATCGTGATGTCACCTATTCGTTGTAGTGATACCAACGGAGCCGCAGATGGTTCACAGCGAGCACGGGACGGACGGAATTTCGCGCCGGCTCGTTCTGGCGGCGGGGGTTGGACTCGCCGCCGCGGCGGCCCTGCCGCATCCTTCCCTGGCGCAGACCGGCGCCGCACCTTCACGCCCATCATCGGGAGACAGCACCATGAGCAGCGCACTGTTCACCACCAAGGACGGCACCAGCATCTTCTACAAGGATTGGGGCCCGCGCGACGCCCAGCCCCTCGTCTTCCACCATGGTTGGCCGCTCAGCGCCGACGACTGGGACGCCCAGATGCTGTATTTCCTGGGCCAGGGCTACCGCGTCATCGCCCATGACCGGCGCGGCCACGGCCGGTCGAGCCAGACCGACACCGGCAACGAGATGGACACCTACGCCTCCGACATGGCGCAGCTGGCGGCGCATCTCGACCTGAAGGGCGCCGTCCATATCGGCCATTCGACCGGCGGCGGCGAGGTGGCGCGCTATGTCGCCAGGCACGGCGGCAACGGCCGGGTGGCCAAGGCGGTGCTGATCGGCGCCGTGCCGCCGGTGATGGTGAAGTCGGAGAAGAACCCCGGCGGCCTGCCGCTCGAGGTGTTCGACGGCTTCCGCCAGGCGCTCGCGGCCAATCGGGCGCAGTTCTACCGCGACGTGCCGGAGGGGCCGTTCTACGGCTTCAACCGTCCGGGCGCGAAGGTCTCTCCCGGCGTGATCGACAATTGGTGGCGCCAGGGCATGATCGGCGGCGCCAAGGCCCATTACGACTGCATCAAGGCGTTCTCGGAGACCGATTTCACCGAGGACCTGAAGGCGATCGCGGTGCCGACGCTGGTGATGCATGGCGACGACGACCAGATCGTGCCGATCGCCGATTCGGCGCTGCTTTCGGTCAAGCTGCTGAAGCAGGGCACACTGAAGGTCTACAAGGGGTTCCCGCACGGCATGTGCACGACCCATGCCGAGGTGATCAACCCGGACCTGCTGGCCTTCATCAAGGGCTGAGAATCGACTCGGGGGGGGGGGGGGGGGCCCCCCCCCCCCCCCGGGGGGGGGGGGCC
>NZ_JASATH010000237.1:0-11236 GCF_038440215.1 Inquilinus sp. OTU3971
AGAGTCCCCCCTCCCCCTGCGGGAGGGGGGTAGGGGGAGGGGGTTCGTGCCGTTATCTCCGGTCGGCCTTGATCCGGCCGTGCGCCCCCGCCATTCTCGGCCGTCACCGACCGGGACTGCCATGACCATCCTCGACGCCGCCTTCCTCGCCCGCCTCGATGCGCTGCTCGGCCCGGGTGGCGTGGCGCGGGCCGGTGCCCTGGCCGGGCTCGATCCCGGCTATCATCCCGACAATTTGGCGGCCGGCATCCAGGCCTCGCCCCGCAGCGTGGAGGAGGCGTCGGCGGTGCTGGCGCTGTGCCACGAGGCCGGTGTCTCGGTGGTGCCGCATGGCGGCCGCACGGGGCTGGTCGGCGGCGGCGCCTCGCAACCCGGGCAGATCGTGCTCAGCACCCGCCGGCTCGACCGGGTCCTCGAGATCGACACCGCCGCCCGCCTTGCCGTGGTCGAGGCCGGGGTGACGCTGCAGCAGCTGCAGGAAGCGGCGGCGGAGCACGGGCTGACCCCCGGCATCGACCTCGCCGCCCGCGGCTCCGCCACCATCGGCGGGCTGATCGCGACCAATGCCGGCGGCATCGAGGCGTTCCGCCGCGGCACCATGCGCCACCGGGTGCTCGGCCTGGAATTCCTGCGCGCCGACGGCACCATGGTGTCCGACCTGGTGCGGGTGCTGAAGAACAACACCGGCTACGATCTGAAAGACCTGATCGCCGGGTCGGAGGGCACGCTCGGCATCGTCACCCGGGCCGTGATCCGGCTGGAGCGACAGGTCGCCCCGGCGGCGACGGCGCTGGTCGCCTGCGCCTCGGCCGAGGCGGCGCTGATCGCGGCGGGGCGGCTGCGCGACCGCTTCCCCGGCCGGCTGCGGGCGCTGGAGATCCTGTGGCACGCCTACGCCGAGACGGTGGCGCAGGAGCATGGCGTCGCCCTGTCCGGCTTCGGCCTCGACCCGGCGCCGGTCTATCTGCTGGCCGAGGCGGAGCAGGACCCGGACATCGACATCGCCGCGGCGATGGAGGCGGAGATCGGGGCGCTGTGGGAGGAGGGGCCGGTCACCGGCGCCGCGCTGGCGCAGAACGAGCGGCAGCGCGAGATGTTCTGGCGCATCCGCGACGATTCCGACGCGGTCAGCCGGCCCTGCCCGGACGCCAAGACCTTCGACGTCTCGGTGCCGCTGTCAGGGCTGCCCGCCTATGTCGAGCGGATCCGCTCGGATCTGGCGGCGGCTTTCTCGCCGGCGATGCGGGTCTATGTCTTCGGTCATCTCGCCGACGGCAACCTGCACGTCATGGTCGGCGACCGCCCGCCCGGGTCGGAGGCGCGGATCGAGGCGATCCTCTATGACGGGCTGGCCGAAGCCGGCGGCTCCTTCTCGGCCGAGCACGGCATCGGGCTGGAGAAGCAGGACGCCTTCCGCCGTTACGGCGACCCGGCGCGGCGGGCGGCGATGGCGGCGATCAAGGCGGCGCTGGACCCGAAGGGGATACTGAACCCGGGGAAGATCCTGCCGTAGGCCGCTAAGCGAGCGGCCGGGCCTTCAGCCACAGGAACAGCGGCAGCCGCATCCATTGCTGCAGCAGGGCGTTGCCGTCCGGATGGTCCGGCTGCGGCTCGCGGATCGAGGTGATGGCCAGGCCGGCGGCCTCCAGCGCCGCGGCATAGGCCTCGAGCGGCTGCGACCAGCCGGCGAAATCCATGCGCAGCCCGTCGCGCTCCTCGCTGCCCTCGAAGCGCTCGCGGCCGTAATAGCTGCCTTCGAAGACGAAAGGCGCGTCCGGCTCCGGCCCGGCGAAGCGGCCGCGGTCGCGGAACGGGTGGACCAGCGACACCATCAAAGTGCCGCCCGGCCGCAGCACGCGCCGGACCTCGCGCAGAGCGCCCGGCACGTCCTCGACATCCATCAGCACGTTGTAGGCGACCACCAGGTCGAAGCGGCTATCCTCGAAGGGCAGGGCGGCGGCGTCGGCCACGGCCACGGCGTAGTCCTGCGCCGACCCAGCCTGGGCCGCGATCTCGACCAGCTCGGCCACGGTGTCGGCGGCGGTGACGCGATAGCCCAGCGCCGTCAGCTCGCGCGACACCCGGCCCTCGCCGCAGCCCAGGTCCAGCGCCTCGCCCGAGCCGCGGCCGATCCAGGCGACCAGCGCGTCGCGATAGGCCCAGAAGGCGTCATGGCCCGGCTTCCGCGCCCAGGCCGTCCAGTCCCGGGCGACACGGGCCCAGTGCTCCCGGTCGATCGAGCTCTTCGTCATCGTCGGTCTCCGGCAAAAGAAAAGGGCGGCCGCAACCGGCCGCCCCTGTCGGTCCGCCGTCGGCTACTTGACCTTGGAGAACGCCGTCGGCTTCAGGATGGCGTTGGTGATGTAGGAGACGATCGGGCCGTCGCGCTCGGTCCCGGCGCGCTTCTCCAGCCACTCCGGATCGGTCGCGAAAGCGGTCCATTTCTGCTCCCGCTCGGCCAGCGACTCCCATTCCAGCAGGTAGTACAGGGCCTGGTTGCTCTCGCCGATCTCGACGGTCCAGAAGCCGGCCTGGCGGATGCCGAAGCGCTCCCAGATCTTCAAGGTGATGGTGTCGAAGCGGTTCAGCAGCGCCGGCAGCTTGCCCGGCATGCAGTGATAGACGCGCAACTCGTGAATCATTCCGATCTCCTCCCGCAGGGGAGGGGACTCTGGCCCCGCTTCGACCCGATTGCAATCGTCCGGCAAAAGAGGTCGGAAACCGGCGGCGATCAGTCCTTGTCGGCGTACGGGTTCTTCGGCTGGCGCAGCACCACCCGGACCGGCACGCCGCCGAGATCGAAGCTCTCGCGCAGCCCGTTCACCAGATAGCGCAGATAGCTGTCCGGGAATTCCTCCGCCTGGGACACGAACAGGGCGAAGGTCGGCGGCCGGGCTTTCACCTGGGTGATGTAGCGGATCTTCAGCCGGCGGCCGCGCACCAGCTGCGGCGGATGCGCCTCCAGCATCGCCGGCAGCCAGCGGTTCAGCGGGCCGGTGCGGACCCGGCGGTTCCACACCTTGTGGATGTCCAAGACCGCGTCCATCAGCTTGTCCAGCTTCTGGCCGCGCAGGGCGGAGATGGTGACGGTCGGCACGCCGCGCACTTGCGGCATCGAGGTCTGCAGCTTGTCGCTCAGCTGCCGCAACGCCGCGGCATGGTCCTCGACCGTGTCCCATTTGTTGATCGCGATGACGAGGGCGCGGCCTTCCTCGATCACGTGCCGGGCGATGGTCAGGTCCTGCTTGTCCATGATGGCGCCGGCGTCCAGCAGCAGCACGCAGACATGGGCCAGCCGGATCGTCTCCAGCGTGTCGCCGACCGACATGAATTCGAGCTTGTCGTCGACCTTGTCGATCCGCGCCTTGCGGCGCAGCCCGGCGGTGTCGACCAGCTTGACTGCCTGGCCGCGCCAGGACCAGTCGACCATGATCGCATCGCGGGTGATGCCGGCCTCGGGCCCGGTCAGCACCCGGTTCTCGCGCAGCAGCGCGTTCATCAGGGTCGATTTGCCGACATTCGGCCGGCCGATGATGGCGAGGCGGATCGGGCGGTTGAGCTCGACCTCGGGGTCGACCACGTCGCCTTCGCCTTCCTCCTCCGGCATCGTCTGGTCGTCGTCCTCGACCAGCGCGTCGTCATCGGCCGCATCCTCCGGCATCAGCGGCCGCAGCGCATCGAGCAGGTCGACCAGGCCCTGGCCATGGGCGGCCGAGATCGCCACCGGCTCGCCCAGGCCCAGCGCCCAGGCCTCGTGCATCCCGGCCTCGGCGGCGCGGCCCTCGCATTTGTTGGCGACCAGGATGACCGGCCGGCCCTGGCGCCGCAGCCACTGGGCGAAATGCGCGTCCAGCGGCGTCACCCCGGCGCGGGCGTCGATCATCATCAGCGCGACGTCGGATTCCTGCAGCGCGATTTCGGTCTGCTGCCGCATCCGCGCCTCGAGGCTGTCGTCGAACGCCTCCTCCAGCCCGGCGGTGTCGATGACGCGGAAGCTCAGATGGCCCAGCTGACCATCGCCGATGCGGCGGTCGCGCGTCACCCCCGGCAGGTCGTCGACCAGCGCGGTGCGCTTGCCGACCAGCCGGTTGAACAGCGTCGACTTGCCGACATTCGGTCGGCCGATGATGGCGATGGTAAAGGGCATGCGCTCGGTCTGCTCAGCGATAGGCGGTCAGGGTGCCGCCGGTGCTGACAATATACAGGGTTCCGTTGGCGACCACCGGGGTGATCCGCGTCGGGTCGGTTTCGAAATGGCCGGTGACCTCGCCGGTCTTGGGCGAGATCAGCACGCCGTCGCCGGTCGAGCTGGCCAGGACCAGCGTGTCGCCGGCCAGCACCGGGCCGGTCCAGGTGATCGGGCCTTCCTTGTCCTCGGGGTCGGTCCAGCGCTCCAGCTCGCGCACCCAGCGCACCTTGCCGGTGTTGCGGGCCAGCGCCACGGCGACGCCCTCGTTGGAGACCAGATAGACGGTGTCGCCGGCCACCCAGGGCATCTGGGTGCCGCTGATCGGCTGCTCCCAGACCGTGATGCCGGAGCGCATGTCGATGCCGACCGCCTGGTTGCCGTGGCTGACCGCGACCACCAGGTCGCCGTCGATCGCCGGCAGGGCGGTGATGTCGGCCAGGCCGGCCAGGGCGCCCGCGGCGCGGGCGGCGCCGCCGCCGACCGTGGCCGACCACACCGGCCGGCCGTTCTCGATGCGCAGGCCGTACAGCTCGCCCGAGGAATAGGGCACCACCACGACGCCGTTGTCGACCGCGGCGCTGCCGCCGCCGAGCAGGGCAGAGGCTTCGGTGATGCCGCTGTGGTTCCACACCTCGGTGCCGGTCTTGGCGTCCAGCACCTCGGTCTGGTTGTCGACGGTGATGGCGACGACGCGGCCCTGGGTCACGGTCGGCGCGCCGCGCACCGGCCCGGCCAGCTTGCTGCGCCAGATCAGGCCGCCATTCGACGGGTCGAGCGCCACCGCCTCGCCGAAGCCGGTGGTGGCGTAGACCGTGCCGTCGGCATAGGCGGCGCCACCGCCGATCGGCACGCTGTCCTGCTCCGGATCCGCCACCCGCACCCGCCAGTATGAGCGGCCGGTGGCGGCGTCGAGCGAGTTCAGCCGGCCGGAGGCGTCGGTGATGTAGACCTTGCCGTCGGCGATCACCGGGCCGGTCAAGAGGGCCGTGCTGCTGCTGTCGCCAGTGCCGATGCTGCTGCTCCAGGCCCGCTGGAACGGGATCTTCAGCGCCAGGTTGCCGTTGACGTGGTTCACCGCCCCGCCCGGATTGCGCCAGTCGGGGTTGGTGCGCACCGCCGGCAGCACGCTGGGCTGGCCGGCATCGGCCGCCGGCTCGAGCCCCTGGGTGCGGCTGATCACCGCGATCCGTTCGCCCGGCAGCGGCGTCTTGGCCTCCTTGAACCAGCTGCAGGCGCTGAGCAACCCGGCGAGCGCAAGTATGGAGATCCGGGGCAGCAGGTGGCGTCGCCGCATGGCGTGGTCCCTCAATTGCTCGAAATGCTGAGGAGCTGTTCGGCCCGGCTGCGCACGCCGGGGGACGAGGCCGGGTCCTTCGACAGCGCCTCGAAGATCTCGCGGGCCTTGGCCGCATCCTTCTGGCGCAGGGCCAGCAGGCCTTGCAGCTCGCGCGCCTCGGCGCGCCAGGGCGCACCGTCGGCAGCCAGCGGCGCCAGCTCGTCGGTCAGCGCCGCGGGGTCGCCGTCGTCGAGCCGGGCCATGACCGAATAGAGCCGGGCGAGGTCGCGCACCACCGCATTGACGCCGCTGTCGCCGGCGATCTGCTGATAGATCTTGCCGGCCTCGTCGCGCTTGCCGGCATCGAGATCGGCGCGCGCTTCCAGCAGGCGGGCCAGGGCCGCGCGGTTGGCGCTGCTGTCGGCGGCGACGGCGGCGTAGATCGAGGCGGCGTTCTGCGGGGTGGCGGCGGCCTGCTGCTGGGCGTCGACCAGGGCGCGGGTCTGCGACTGCGCCTGGCTCTGGCTGTAGCTGCGCCAGCCGACGAAGGCGGCGGTGCCGAGGACGATCGCGACCGCGCCCGCGATGATCAGCGTGCCGTGGCGGTTCCAGATCGCCTTGACGCGATCCTCGCGCAGGGCTTCGTCGACTTCGCGGAAGATATCGGTCATTCACAGGATTCCGAACAGGGCGCCGCCTCGGCCGGGCGTCGCGGCCGAGCCGCCCTAACTAGACGATTGGTTCGGGGAAGACAATCCAACGGTGTGGCGATATCAGGGCGGTCACGCTGCATCGAGATGCATCTTACGCGTTGCCTCTCCCGCTTGCGGGAGAGGTCGGAGACGCGAAGCGGCTCCGGGTGAGGGCCCTTTGTCGAGGCCGGTGCCAGCCCTCACCCGCCAGCGCTGCGCGCTGTCGACCTCTCCCGCCCCGCGGGAGAGGCAGCGCAAATAGCCTCTCCGGCCCGTCAATTTCCCGGCAAGCGAGTCCGTCTGGACGTGGGGCCGGATTTGTCCAACACTCGGCGGACCGACTCAACGGTGTCGAGGCGTCTCGTCGGCGTATGTCGCAGGTTCTCGATCTCTCCCAGATACGGCGCCGCCGCGGGCGCGTCTATTTCAACCGCGGCGAACTCGGCCAGCTGCTCGGCCTCTATTTCGATCGCGTCGCCGCCGGCGAGTGGCGCGACTACGCGATCGACCACGGCGTCGGCATCGCTGTGTTCAGCGTGTTCCGGCACAGCCATGACCGGCCGCTCTACGGCATCTGCAAGGTGCTGGCCGCGCAGGGGACGGAATACTGCGTCTATGAAGGCCGGCACCGGCTCCGCCGCGGCCACACCCTGGCCGAGGTGCTGGAGCTGTTCGAGCGCAAGCTGACGCTGGTCCGCGACTGACCCGAGCCCTCATCATCCCCATCCAGGCGGTATCATGACCGATTTCGCGCGCTATCCCAGCCTGCAGGACCGGGCCGTGCTGATCACCGGCGGCGGCTCCGGCATCGGCGCCGCCCTGGTCGAGCATTTCGTCCGCCAGGGCAGCCGGGTGGTGTTCTGCGACATCGACGCGGACTCGTCGCGGGCGCTGGCCGAACGGCTGGCGGGGCAGGGGCTGGCGGCCCCGGCCTTCCTGCCCTGCGACCTGCGCGACATCGACGCGCTGCGGGCCATGGTGCGGGCGGCGGAGGCGGCGGTCGGGCCGATCCGGGTGCTGGTCAACAATGCCGGCCACGACCAGCGCCACAGCATCGACGAGGTGACGCCGGAATACTGGGACGACCGGCTGGCGGTGAACCTGAAGCACCAGTTCTTCATGGTGCAGGCGGTGCGGCCGGCGATGCGCGACGCCGGCGGCGGCTCGGTGGTCAATTTCGGCTCGATCTCCTGGCGCGCCGGAATGGGCGGGATGCCGGCCTACACCACGGCCAAGGCGGCGATCGAGGGCCTGACCCGCAGCCTGGCGCGCGATGTCGGCGCCGAAGGCATCCGGGTCAACTGCGTGCTGCCCGGCGCGGTCCGGACCGAGCGGCAGGTCAAGCTCTGGTACACGCCCGAATACGTCGAGCGGATCATGGCGGCGCAATGCCTGAAGGGCTTCGTCGAGCCGGACGACATCGCTCGCATGGTCGCCTTCCTGGCCTCCGACGACGCCCGCATGTGCACCAGCCAGATGTATGTCGTCGATGGGGGATGGATCTGAGGGCTCGTTGGAGCCCGCAGACTGGAAACGCCGACCGCTCGCCCGAACCGAACGTCAAAACCCTCGAAACCGATACGCTCAGAAGCTCAGATAGTTTCCGGCAGGTGCGTGATGCGCTCGTCGCCGCAGCGATCGGGCGCTCAGTCGATCGCGACGATTGATCGGGTGCGGGCCAGGCTGCGCCCGGCGATGCCGTGCGATCCGCAGGCCTGCGATCAATCTGGTACCATCGATCACCCCCATCTGGATCTAACGGCTGCGGCCGAAACCCAGCATGCTGCAATCGACGCGGCATTCGGCCGGACCGTCGTGATGCCCCGGCACGGCCGGGGAGAGGGAGGCGCGATGCGCGCGACCCCGCCGCTCGGCTCAGGGGCTCAGAAGCGTGGTTTCGATCCGGGCTTCCGGCGCGATCGCGCGGATGCCGTCGGCCAGCGCGCGGCCGACCGCCTCCAGCGCCGCGATCGGCATCGGCTCCAGCCGCTCGATCACGAACCACATCTCGGTCGTTGGCAGGTCGAGGCGGGTGCGCGGGCCCTGGCGCCAGTTCCAGCGCCGGCAGGTGACGCCGCGCTCGTCGCGCCAGACCACCTCGCCCGGCTCCGGATGCTCGACTGCGGCCTCGCCGTTCGCCAGCGTCTCGAAGGTCTCGTCGCCCGTGGCCCGCACCAGCTGCGGCGGCCCCGCATAGGCGGCCAGGTCCTCGCCGCCGATCGGCACCGCCCAGCGCACGCTCAGCGCGTTGTACAGGTCGACCATGCGGTTGATCGGCGGCAGACCGCCGTCGCGCTGGGCCCGCTTGCGCAGCGCCTCGGCCGAGCAGGGCGTGCGCTGCGGCTTGGCGCCGAAGCCGCGATAGGCCTCGCGCCAGGCCTCCAGATGCGCCGCCGCCCAGTCCGGGCCCGCCACCGCGGCCTCGCAGGCCTCGACCAGCCGGGCGGCGCTGTCGGCGTCGCTCGGGCCGTTGCGGGCGCCGCGCGCCACCAGGCTCAGCGCCACGAAGTCGGGACGCAGGGTCCAGATGGCGGGATCGACGACAGGCGGGGCGGACATCATCGGCTCGGTTCGCTAAAATGACCGGAAGGTTCACTTTGCTGAATAGGCCAAAATGACCGAAAAGGTCAATATAATGACCGGTGCTGCAGCCGACGGCGCCGAGGCGGAGACGGTGGCGGTGGCGCGCCATGTCGCCGAGCTGCGGCGGGCGCGGCGCCTGTCGCTGGACGCGCTCGCCCGGCTGTCCGGCGTCAGCAAGGGCATGCTGGTGCAGATCGAGAGCGCCCGCTCGAACCCCTCGATCGCCACGCTGTGCCGGGTGGCCGCGGCGCTCGGCGTCTCGGTGGCGCAGCTGGTGGATCTGGGCGGCGAGGATGTGGTGCGGCTGGTCGGGCCGGAGGAGGCGGCGCGGCTCTGGGCCGGGCCGGAGGGCGGCCGCGCCGTGCTCTTGGTCGGCAGCGAGGGGCCCGACATGCTGGAACTGTGGAGCTGGGAGCTGAAGCCGCGCGAGCGGCACGTCTCCGATCCGCATCCGCCCGGCACGCGCGAGCTGCTGCATGTCACCGCTGGCACGCTGCTGCTGGAGGTCGAAGGCCGGGCGCATGAGGTCCAGGCCGGCACCTCGGCCCTGCTGCACAGTGACCGGCCCCATGCCTATGCCTGCAAGGGCGCGCGGTCGGTCCGCTTCACCATGGCGGTAATGGAGCCGCACGCGGTGCGGCGGTAGAGCCCATTCGGGAATGCTACTGGCGAGGCCGTCTGACGGCGGTTTCTGCGCTTCCGGTGCTCACGGACTTTAACGTCCGCTGCGCGCCGGTACTCAAAACCACCGCCAGCCGACTCACGCCAGCGCATTCCCAAACGGGCTCAGAAGGGGAGGGCCGACAGCCCTCCCGTCTTCTCGCCCTACGCGCCCATCCCGGCGAGCAGGACGTATTTCAGCTCCACGAACTCCTCGATGCCGTGATGCGAGCCTTCGCGGCCGAGGCCGGATTCCTTGACCCCGCCGAAGGGCGCCACCTCGGTGGCGACGACTCCGGCATTGACGCCGACGATGCCGTAGTCCAGCGCCTCCGCCACCCGGAACACCCGGCCCAGGTCACGGGCGTAGAAATAGGCGGCGAGGCCGAAGGGCGTGGCGTTGGCCTGGGCCACCACATCCGCCTCGTCGCGGAAGCGGTAGATCGGGGCCAGCGGGCCGAAGGTCTCCTCCTGCGTCACCACCATCTCGGTGGTGGCGCCGGACAACACCGTCGGCTCGAAGAAGGTGCCGCCCAGCGCGTGGCGGTGGCCGCCGGTGACGACCGCGGCGCCCTTGGCGGTGGCGTCGGCGATGTGGCGCTCGATCTTCTCCACCGCCTCCATGGTGATCAGCGGGCCCTGGACCACCCCGGCCTCGGTGCCGTTGCCGACCTTCATCGCCTTCACCTTGGCGGCGAAGCGGGCGACGAAATCATCATAGACCGCGTCCTGGACATAGATCCGGTTGGCGCAGACGCAGGTCTGACCCATGTTGCGGAATTTCGAGGCCAGGGCGCCCTCGACCGCCGCGTCGATGTCGGCATCGTCGAAGACGATGAAGGGCGCATTGCCGCCGAGCTCCAGCCCGACCTTCTTCACCGTGTCCGCGGCCTGGCGCATCAAGAGCTTGCCGACCTCGGTCGACCCGGTGAAGCCGACGAACTTCACCGCCGGGTGACCGGTCAGCACCTTGCCGATCTTCGGCGCGTCGCCGGTGATCACGTTCAAGACGCCGGCCGGCACGCCGGCGCGCACCGCCAGCTCGGCCAAAGCGAGGGCGGTCAGCGGCGTCTCCGGCGCCGGCTTGATCACGGCGGTGCAGCCGGCGGCCAGGGCCGGCGAGACCTTGCGGGTGATCATCGCCGCCGGGAAGTTCCAGGGTGTGATCGCCGCGACCACGCCGATCGGCTGGCGCAGCACCAGGATGCGGGCGTCGGCGCGATGGCTCGGAATGGTCTCGCCGTAGATGCGCTTGGCCTCCTCGGCATAGAACTCGACGAAGGAGGCGGCGTAGTCGACCTCACCCCGCGCCTCGGCCAGCGGCTTGCCCTGCTCGCTGGTCATGATCAGGGCGATGTCGTCCTTGTTCGCCAGGATCAGGTCGAACCAGCGGCGCAGGATGGCGGAGCGCTCCTTGGCGGTCTTCTTGGCCCAGGGGCCGAAGGCGGCCTCGGCGGCCTCGACCGCGTCGGTGGCCTCGGCCTCGCCGAAGCGGGGCACCCGGCCCAGAGTCTCGCCGGTCGCCGGGTTGGTCACCGGATCGACGGCCTCGCCGATCCAGGAGCCGCCGATCAGGGCCTGGCTCTTCAGCAGGGTGGGGTCGTTCAGGGAGAGGGTAGGCATCAGGACCTCACGGGGTCACGGAACGGAATGCTCTTGGATGGCGAGGCCGCACGCCCCCTCACCCGAAATCGCTGTGCGATTTCGACCTCTCCCCAAGGAGAGGGGAAGGGGCCGCGGCTCGTATTTCCCTCTCCTCGGGGAGAGGGAGGGGCGGGGGGGGGGGGGGGGGGGGGGGGGGGGGGGGGGGGGGGGGGGGGGGGGGGGGGGGGGGTG
>NZ_JASATH010000238.1:0-11085 GCF_038440215.1 Inquilinus sp. OTU3971
CTCGCGGCGATGAAGGGCTGACCCCTTCCGCAGCCGAGATTCGGCCCCGACCGGTCGCGCCGGTCGGGGCTTTTTCATGTCCGGACCCCGCGATTCGGACCGTCCGTGCGGGTCCAGATGTCGCGTTTGCGTTCTTTGCGGGGGAGATCTGTCGTAATGGCGCCGGAAATTGCCCGTTCCGCGCCCGACATATCTTTCATCTCTTGGACTTTCGGCGTAGGTTGCGCGCCACTTGGAGCCCTGTCCCGCCAGGGACCGCCCGGCCGCGGCGTCAACGCGGCCACCGACCGCCAGGGAAACGGCCGGAGACCGGCCGTTGGAAATAATGGGTAGCCCGTCGGAGCAAAGCTCCTTCCTGTTCGCCCCGAATGCCGATTTCATCGCCGAGCTGCACGAGCGCTATCGGGCCGATCCGGCCTCGGTGGACGAGAGCTGGCGTGCCTTCTTCGCCGGTCTCGGCGAGGGCGAGGCGGAGGTCGACACCGGACCATCCTGGAGCCCGCAGAACGGCGCCATCCCCGCCGTCAGGCTGAACGGCCTGGGCGAGGCCTTTGGGCTGGAGGCACCGACCGAGGCGCCCGCCAAGGGGGCCAAGCCCGGCAAGGCCCCGGCCGCGCCTGCCGCCGCTGCCCCGGATGCCGACGCGATCCGCCGCGCCGCCCATGACACGCTGCGGGCGATGCAGCTGATCCGCGCCTATCGCGTGCGCGGGCACCTGCTGGCCGATCTCGACCCGCTCGGGCTGACCACGCACAAGCCGCATCCCGACCTCGATCCCGCCACCTACGGCTTCACCGAAGCCGACATGGAGCGGCCGATCTATGTCGCCGGCCAGCTCGGCCTCGACACGCCGACGCTGCGCCAGATCGTGACCCGGCTGCGCGCCACCTATTGCGGCCATATCGGCGTCGAGTACATGCACATCCAGGATCCGGCGGTGCGCGCCTGGATCCAGGAGCGGATCGAGACGATCGAGAACCGCACCGAGTTCACCCCCGAGGGCAAGCGCGCCATCTATGAGCGCCTGACCGCGGCCGAGAGCTTCGAACGCTTCCTCAACGTCAAATACACCGGCACCAAGCGCTTCGGCCTGGACGGCGGCGAGGCGATGATCCCGGCGCTGGAGCAGGTGCTGAAGCGCGGCGGGCAGCTCGGCCTCGAGGAGATCATCATCGGCATGGCCCATCGCGGCCGGCTGAACACGCTGGCGAACTTCCTGGGCAAGCCCTTCGCCGCGATCTTCTCGGAGTTTCAGGGCAACCCGGCCAACCCGGACGACGTCCAGGGCTCGGCCGACGTCAAGTACCACCTGGGCACCTCGTCGGACCGCGAGTTCGACGGCCACACCGTTCACCTGTCGCTGACCGCGAACCCGTCGCATCTGGAATGCGTCAACCCGGTCGTGGTCGGCAAGGTCCGCGCCAAGCAGACCCAGCGCCGCGACGAGGACCGCAACGCGGTGCTGCCGCTCTTGATCCATGGCGACGCCGCCTTCGCCGGCCAGGGCGTGGTGGCCGAGACGCTGATGATGTCCGACCTCAAGGGCTATCGCGTCGGCGGCACCGTCCATTTCGTCATCAACAACCAGATCGGCTTCACCACCGCGCCGGTCTATTCCCGCTCGGGCCCCTACTGCACCGACGTGGCGCGGACGGTCCAGGCGCCGATCTTCCACGTCAACGGCGACGACGCCGAGGCGGTGGTGCATGCCTCGCGCATCGCCATCGAGTTCCGGCAGAAGTTCGGCCACGACGTGGTGGTGGACATGTTCTGCTACCGCCGCTTCGGCCACAACGAGGGCGACGAGCCGGCCTTCACCCAGCCCTTGATGTACAAGACCATCGCCAAGCACCCGCCGGTGCGCGAGCTGTATGCCAGGCAGCTGGTCGAGGAAGGCCTGCTGACGGCCGACAGCGCCGATGGCGTCGTGCGCGACTTCCAGAAGCGGCTGGAGGAGGCGTTCGAGGGCTCGACCGCCTACAAGCCGAACAAGGCCGACTGGCTGGGCGGCGTCTGGGCGGGCTTCACCGCGGCCGAGGGCGATGAGCGCCGCGGCACCACCGCGGCGCCGGACGCGCTGCTGCGCGAGGTCGGCCGGGCCATCAGCACCGTGCCGCAGGGCGTCAACGTCAATCCCAAGGTCGCGCGCCAGCTCAAGGCCAAGGCGCAGATGATCGAGACCGGCCGCGACATCGACTGGGCCACGGCCGAGGCGCTGGCCTTCGGCACGCTGGTGACCGAGGGCATCCCGGTGCGCCTGTCCGGCCAGGATTCCGGCCGCGGCACCTTCAGCCAGCGCCATTCGGTGCTGGTCGATCAGGAGACCGAGGACCGCTACGTCCCGCTGAACCACATCCGCGACGGCCAGGCGGCCTTCGAGGTGCATGACAGCCCGCTGTCGGAATTCGCGGTGCTGGGCTTCGAATACGGCTATTCGCTGGCCGAGCCGCGGTCCCTGACCCTGTGGGAGGCGCAGTTCGGCGACTTCGCCAACGGCGCCCAGACCATCATCGACCAGTTCATCTCCTCCGGCGAACAGAAGTGGCTGCGCATGTCCGGCCTGGTGATGCTGCTGCCGCACGGCTATGAGGGCCAGGGGCCGGAGCATTCCTCGGCCCGCATCGAGCGCTATCTGCAGCAATCGGCCGAGGACAACTGGCAGGTCGTGAACCTGACCACCCCGGCCAACTACTTCCACGCGCTGCGGCGGCAGATCCACCGCGACTTCCGCAAGCCGCTGGTGGTGTTCACGCCGAAGTCGCTGCTGCGCCACAAGGAATGCGTCTCGACCCTGGCCGACTTCAGCAACGGCTCGACCTTCCACCGGGTGCTGCCGGAGACGGCGGAGCTGGTCGCGGGTGAATCGGTGCGGCGGGTCGTGATCTGCTCCGGCAAGGTCTATTACGACCTGCGCAAGGAGCGCGAGGAGCGCGGCCTGAAGGACGTCGCCATCATCCGGCTGGAGCAGATGTTCCCGTTCCCGCGCAAGACGCTGGGCGCGGAGCTGGCGAAGTATCCGAATGCCGAGGTGGTGTGGTGCCAGGAGGAGCCCGAGAACCAGGGCGCCTGGTACTTCGTCGACCGCAAGATCGAGGCCGCGCTGGGCGAGATCAAGCATCGCAGCGCCCGGCCGCGCTATGCCGGACGGCCGGAGGCCGCAGCCCCGGCCACCGGCCTGCTGCGCCGCCACAACCAGGAACAGGCCAAGCTGGTCGACGAGGCCCTGTCGGCCGGCTGATCCCGGCCAATTGACTCCAACTGGGCCGCCCCGGTCGAAGGAATGGAAACTCTATGAGCGTCGAGATCAAGGTGCCCGCCCTGGGCGAATCGGTGACCGAGGCCACCGTCGCCCGCTGGCTGAAGAAGCCGGGCGAGGCCGTGGCCATGGATGAGCCGCTGGTCGAGCTCGAGACCGACAAGGTGACGCTCGAGGTCAACGCCACTGCGGCGGGCGTGCTGGAATCGGTGACCGCCGAGGAAGGCGCCAATGTCGAGGTCGGCGCCCTCTTGGGCAGCATCGGCGAGGGCACCGGCGCCCCGGCCGCCAAGCCGGCGGCCAAGGCCGAGGCTCCGGCGGCCAAGCCCGCTCCGGCCCCTGCCAAGACCAATGGCGGCGACGCGCCGATCGCCATGCCGTCGGCGGCCAAGATCATCGCCGAGAACAGCCTCGACGCCGGCGCCATCGCCGGCAGCGGCAAGGGCGGGCGCATCCTGAAGGAGGACGCGCAGGCCGCGGCTTCCGGCGGCGCCAAGCCGGCCGCCGCCCCTGCTTCGGGCAGCGTGATCGAGGTCCCCGCCTTCACCCGTCCCGAGAGCGGCCCGCGGCCGAAGAAGGACCGGGAGGAGCGGGTGCGCATGACCAAGCTGCGCAAGACCATCGCCACCCGGCTGAAGCAGGCGCAGAACAATGCCGCCATGCTGACGACCTTCAACGAGGTCGACATGACGGCGCTGATGGCGCTGCGCAACCAGTACAAGGACAGCTTCGAGAAGAAGCACGGTGTGAAGCTGGGCTTCATGTCCTTCTTCCTGAAGGCCTGCATCGTCGCGCTGAAGGAGCTGCCGGCGGTCAACGCCGAGATCGACGGCGACGACCTGGTCTACAAGAACTACTACGACATCGGCGTCGCCGTCGGCACGCCGAACGGGCTGGTGGTGCCGGTGGTGCGCGACGCCGACGGCCTGTCCTTCGCCGAGGTCGAGAAGACCATCGGCGACCTCGGCCGCAAGGCGCGCGACGGCAAGCTGTCGATGGCCGACCTGACCGGCGGCACCTTCACCATCTCGAATGGCGGCGTCTACGGCTCGCTGATGTCGACGCCGATCCTGAACCCGCCGCAGTCGGGCATCCTGGGCATGCACAAGATCCAGGAGCGGCCGATGGCCGTCGGCGGCAAGGTCGAGATCCGGCCGATGATGTATCTGGCCCTGTCCTACGACCACCGCATCATCGACGGGCGCGAGGCCGTGACCTTCCTGGTCCGGGTCAAGGAGTGCCTGGAGGATCCGCAGCGCATCCTGCTCGACATGTGACCAGCAGGAAGGGCACGGTGACGTGCCCTTCTTCGTTTCAGGAGCCCTGGCTTGATCCGCGCCCCGTTCCTCGCCCTGCCCGTCCTGCTCGCCATCGCAGCGCCGGCCTCGGCGCAGGAGGCCGAGGGCTGGGGCACCGGCTACCATATGGGCACCTCCTATGCCGGGCTGACCAATGCCGACGGCGCCCATCTCGGCGTCTACTGCGCCGACAACATCGCGCCGCAGGGCGCCCAGGCGATCCGCACCGGCGCCTATGTGCTGTTCTCGCTGCCGCGCAAGCTGGCCCTGGAGGCGAAGTCGGTGCCGGTGACCTTCACCGTCGACGGCAAGGCCACGGCGGTGCCGATGGCGGTGCAGGCCGAGGAGGTCGCGACCAGCTTCGACTGGAGCCCGTCCAAGGCCTTCACCACCGACCAGATGAAGGCGCTGGTCGAGTCCCTGCGCCGCGGCAAGACGCTGACCGTCGGCCTGGCGGAACCGGCCGTCACAGAGCCCTTCACCCTCGCCGGCTCCGGCGCCGCGCTGGAGAACATCCTGGACTGCGCCAAGCGCTGACGCGCCGCACGCTTGACTTGACCCCGGCGCAGCGGCTAATCACTAGAATGAACGTTCGATCGAGTGCGATGTGTTCCCCGACACCGACAGCAAGCGGTGCGCGATCCTGAAGGCGACCCTGGAGCTGGTGGCGGAGCGTGGCTTCCACGACACGCCGATGTCCCAGGTCGCCAAGCGGTCGGGCGCCAGCCCCGGCGTGATCTACCACTACTTCGCCAGCAAGGACGAGCTGATCCGCGACCTCTATCGGGAGGTCAAGACGGTGAAGGCGCGGGCCATGCTGCAGGGCGACTTCGACGGCGCCTCCCCCAAAGAGGCGTTCAAGCGCAGCTGGTGCAACGCCTATCACTTCTACCGGACGCACCGGCTGGAGGCGCGGTTCCTCGAGCAGTACGAGAACTCGCCCTATCACTGCCCGACCGACCTGCAGGAGTTGGCGAAGGAGGATCAGAACTTCGCCATCCTGGCCCGGCGGCTGGGCTTCGTCGACGGCGGCAGTCCGTTCAAGCCGCTGCCGACGGACATCGTCTACGACCTGTCCTTCGGCCTCGCCGCGCGCCTCGCGCGGCGGGCCCCGGACGAGCCGCTGGACGATGCGACGCTGGACGACATCGCCGAGGGCTGCTGGCGCGCCGTCGCCCGCAACCCGTGAGTTTTTAGCCGTATTAGATCGAACGTTCGATCTAGACCTGAGATCCGCGGCCAACGCGGACAGCCAGCCCCGGCGCGGTGCCCGGTTCCTGCACCGCATCCAAATTGGGACATCGACCATGGTGAAGCTGAACATCAACGGCGCGGACCACGAGCTCGACATCGACCCGCAGATGCCGCTGCTCTGGGCGCTCCGCGACCATCTCGACATGACCGGCACCAAGTTCGGCTGCGGCCAGGCGCTGTGCGGTGCCTGCACCGTGCATCTGGACGGCCAGCCGGTGCGGTCGTGCCAGACCTTCGTCGGCGACGTCGGCGAGGGCAAGATCACCACCATCGAGGGCGTGTCGGGCAAGGTCGCCGAGGCCGTGCGCGCCGCCTGGACCAAGCTCGACGTGGTGCAGTGCGGCTACTGCCAGTCCGGCCAGAT
This sequence comes from Inquilinus sp. OTU3971, assembly GCF_038440215.1. Taxonomy (NCBI): domain Bacteria; kingdom Pseudomonadati; phylum Pseudomonadota; class Alphaproteobacteria; order Rhodospirillales; family Rhodospirillaceae; genus Inquilinus; species Inquilinus sp. OTU3971. The sequence continues at coordinate 6,173 of NZ_JASATH010000238.1, forward strand.
CATGTCGGCCATCGGCCTCTTGAGCCAGACGCCGAAGCCGACCGACGACGACATCGTCTCGGCGATGGACGGCAACATCTGCCGCTGCGGCACCTATCAGCGCATCCGCGCCGCGATCCACGACGCCGCGTCGCAGCTGGCCTGAACCGGAGGGGATCCCATGTTTGCTCAGCCAATCGTCGCCCCGGCCGTGTCCGGGGACGATCTCGCCAGGCCGAACCGCCGATCCTTCCTGAAGGGCGCCAGCGCCCTCGGCGGCGCACTGGTGATCGCGGCCCATCTGCCGCTCGCCCGCCGCGCCATGGCCGCGACCGGCGACCTGGCCCCGAACGCCTTCGTCCGCGTCGCGCCGGACAGCACCGTCACCGTGCTGATCAAGCAATGCGAGATGGGCCAGGGCGTGACCACCGGCCTGACCACCATCGTCGCCGAGGAGATCGACGCCGATTGGGGCCAGATGCGCTTCGAATTCGCCCCGGCCGACGCCAAGCTCTACAACAACCTCGCCTTCGGCCCGATCCAGGGCACCGGCGGGTCGACCTCGATCGCCAATTCCTGGGACCAGCTGCGCAAGGCCGGCGCCATGGCCCGCGCCATGCTGGTGCAGGCGGCCGCGGCGGAATGGCAGGTCCCGGCCGGTGAGATCACCGTGCAGAAGGGCGTCATCGGCCACGCCTCCGGCAAATCCGCCCGCTTCGGCGAGCTGGCCGGCAAGGCCGCGACGCTGACGCCGCCGGCCGATGTCGCGCTGAAGGACCCGAAGGCCTTCACCCTGGTCGGCGGGCATGTGCCGCGGCTGGACACGCCGGCCAAGATCACCGGCAAGGCCGGCTTCTCGATCGACGTCCGCCGCCCCGGCCAGCTGACCGCGCTGGTCGCCCATCCGCCACGCTTCGGCGGCACGGCGAAGAGCGTCGACGCCGCCGCGGCGAAGCAGGTGCCGGGCGTGGTCGATGTCGTCACCATCCCGACCGGCGTCGCCGTCGTGGCCAAGGACACCTGGTCGGCGATGCAGGGCCGCGAGGCGCTGAAGATCGAGTGGGATTTCGGCCAGGCCGAGGGCCAGTCCACCGATGCGATCATGGCCGGCTACAAGGCCGCGGCGCAGAATCCGGGCCTGACCGCGGCCAAGCGCGGTGACGCCGCGGCGGCGCTGCAGAAGGCGGCCAAGCTGGTGGAAGCGGAGTTCGAGTTCCCCTACCTGGCCCATGCGCCGATGGAGCCGCTGAACGGCGTGCTGGAGCCGACCAAGGACGGCGCCGTGTGGTGGGCCGGGTCGCAGTTCCAGACCATCGAGCAGGCCACCATCGCCGCCATCCTCGGCCTGAAGCCGGAGCAGGTGACGATCAACTCGACCTACACCGGCGGCTCCTTCGGCCGGCGCGCCACCCCGACCGCGGATTACGCGGCCGAGACGGCGATGATCGTCAAGGCCACCGGCGCGAAGGCGCCGATCCATCTGATGCGGACCCGTGAGGACGACATGAAGGCCGGCTACTACCGGCCGATGGCGTATCACAAGGTCCGCGCCGGGGTGGATGCGGCCGGCAATGTCAGCGGCTGGGACCATGTCGTGGTCGCCAAGTCGATCATGATCGGCACCTCCTTCGAGGCCTTCGCAGTGAAGGACGGCATCGACGCCACCAGCATCGAGGGCGCGTCGGACACCGCCTATGCGGTGCCGGACCTGACCGCGACGGTGCACAACGCCAAGGAGGGTGTGCCGGTGCTGTGGTGGCGGTCGGTCGGCCACACCCACACCGCCCATGCGGTCGAGACCGTGGTCGACGAGCTGGCCCATGCGGCCGGCAAGGACCCGGTCGCCTTCCGCGCGGCGCTGCTGAAGGACCAGCCGCGCCATGCCGGCGTGCTGGCGCTGGTGGCGGAGAAGGCGGGCTGGGGCCAGCCCCTGCCGGCCGGATCGAGCCGCGGCGTCGCCGTGCACCAGTCCTTTGGCAGCTATGTCGCCACCGTCGCCGAGGTCTCGATCAAGGACGGCGCGCTGAAGGTGGACCGGGTGGTGGCGGCGGTCGATTGCGGCGTCGCGGTCAACCCCGACGTGATCCGGGCCCAGGTCGAGGGGTCGGTCGGCTTCGCCCTCTCGGTCGTCCTGCGCAACAAGATCACGCTCAAGGACGGCGAGGTGGAGCAGGCCAATTTCGACACCTATGAGCCGACCCGGATGTCGGAGATGCCGAAGGTCGAGGTGCACATCGTGCCCTCGGCCGAGGCGCCGACCGGCATCGGCGAGCCGGGCGTGCCCGGGCTGGCGCCGGCAATCGGCAACGCGGTCTTCGCCGCGACCGGCCAGCGCCTGCGCTCGCTGCCGCTCGACCTGTCGAAGCTGACCAGCACCTGAGACGCTTTTTCGCGGACGCCCATCGGATTCGCCCCGGCGAGTCCGATGGGCGGCTCCGACCAAGGAAGAGGGAGACTGGCGCCCATATTGTAGCTCGTGCTAAATTCTGACGCTGGACGTCAATCAATGGGCACGGGCTCAAAGCCTGGAGGGTTAATGAAGTTTCCAGGTGATGGCGCCATCACGCGCCGGGAGGCGATCATCGGCAGCGCGGCGCTGGGAGGCGGGGCGCTGGCGCAGTTGGACGCCGCACGGGCGGAGCAGCCGATTCATGCCGATCACGCCCGCGCAGAGACGCCGCCGACGCATGGCGATCACGGCGGCATGACGACGGTCGGGGCCGTCGACGATGCCCGCAACGGCTTTGATCCGCTCGCCATGCTGACCGACTGGGACACCGGCACGGTCAGCCGCGACTCTGCCGGCCGGACCGTGCGCGAGTTCGAGGTCACGGCCGAGGACAAGGAGATCGAGATCGCCCCGGGACTGATGTTCCCGGCCTGGACCTACAACGGCCGCGTGCCCGGCCCGGCGCTCCGGGTCACCGAGGGCGACCGCGTGCGGATCCGGTTCCTGAACCGCGGCTCGCATCCGCACACCATGCATTTCCATGGCATCCATTCGGCGCGGATGGACGGGGTGCCCGGGGCCGGCGTCGCCGAGCCCGGCGGCGAGTTCGTCTACGAGTTCGACGCCTTCCCCTTCGGCTGCCACCTCTATCACTGCCACTTCGTGCCGCTGCGCCGCCACATCCACAAGGGCATGTACGGCGCCTTCGTCATCGACCCCGATCCCGCCCGCCGACCCGACCAGGCCGAGGCGGCGCGCAGCCGGCTGCTCGGCACGCCGGAGAACGCCGGCTGGCAGGAGCTGGTGATGGTGATGAACGCCTTCGACACCAATTTCGACGACGAGAACGAGGTCTACGCCGTCAACACGGTGGCGCACGCCTATGCCAAGCGGCCGATTCCGATCGAGCGCTCCCGGCCGGTGCGGATCTACCTCGTCAACATCACCGAATTCGACCCGATCAACTCCTTCCACCTGCACGCCAATTTCTTCGACTACTACGACCACGGCACGACGCTGACCCCAACGCTGCGGACGGTCGACACGATCATGCAGTGCCAGGCCCAGCGCGGGATCCTGGAGTTCAGCTTCAGGGACCACGAGCCGGGCCTCTACATGTTCCACGCCCACCAGTCCGAGTTCGCCGAGCTCGGCTGGATGGGAAACTTCGAGGTGCGGGCATGATCCGCACGCTGGGCTGGACGCTGCTGCCGCTGCTGCTGATCGCGGCCGTCGCCGCCGGCTTCCTCGCCGCCGATCCGCTGCGCAGCTTCTCCGCGGGCGTGCCGCCGGTCGAGCAGTTGACGGTCGAACGGACCGTGCTCGACGGCGACGGCCTCGCGGTCCTGGTCCGGGCCGGCGGGACCCAGCCGATGGAGATCGCGCAGATCCAGGTCGACGGCGCCTATTGGGCCTTCACCCAGGACCCGCCGGGGCCGATCGACCGCCTGGGCACGGCCTGGCTGCGGCTCCCCTATCCCTGGGTGCTGGGCGAGACGCACCACCTCACCCTCCTGACCCGCAGCGGCATCGCCTTCGAGCACACCATCGACGTCGCCGTTGCCACGCCTTCGGCCTCGGTGGGCATGCTCGGCCGGTTCGGGCTGGTCGGCCTGTTCGTCGGCGTCGTACCGGTCGCGCTCGGGATGCTCTTCTTCCCCGCGCTCAAGGCCGGCGGCGCCCGCGGCCTGACCTTCGCGCTCGCCCTGACGGTCGGCCTGCTGCTGTTCCTGCTGGTCGACACGCTGGCCGAGGCCTTGGAGCTGGCCGCGCGGTCTGCGCCCGAGCTACACGCGCCCGTGCTGGTGTGGCTGATCGCCGGCCTGAGCTTCGCCATCCTGATGGCCGTCGGCCGGCGCGGCGGCCGCACGCTCGGCGGCGTCGGCCTCGCCGCCTCGATCGCGCTGGGCATCGGCCTGCACAACCTGGGCGAGGGGCTGGCGATCGGCTCCGCCTTCGCCACCGGCGCCGCGGCCCTCGGCTCCTTCCTGGTGCTCGGCTTCACCCTGCACAACATCACCGAAGGGATCGGCATCGTCGCGCCGCTGCTGGACCGCCGGCCCGGCTGGCCGCTCCTCGCCGGCCTGGCGCTGCTGGCCGGCCTGCCGGCGGTGCTGGGCATCTGGATCGGCAGCTACGCCTATGCGGCGCATTGGGCCGCCTTCGCCCTGGCGGTCGGCGCCGGCGCGATCCTGCAGGTCGTCGTCGAGGTCACGCTGCTGATGCTGCGGCGGGTCGAGGAGGGAACGAACGTCCGGGCGACGGCGATGGCCGGCATGATCGCCGGGATCGCCGTGATGTACGGCACCGCTCTGCTGGTGCAGGCGTAGGGCCGGCGGAACCGATCGCCGGCCCAGGTCTGTGGACATCGGGTCAGGCCGATCGTCGGAATCGGGGGCCCCCCCCCCCCGCGGGGCGCCGCCCGGGCGGCAGGCCGCGGCGGTGGCCAAGGTGGCGCTCGGCTTCAACCTGGCGATGATCCTGG
>NZ_JASATH010000239.1:0-11038 GCF_038440215.1 Inquilinus sp. OTU3971
GTGAGATATCCGGGCTAGGGCCGGATATCGATCACATCCTCCAGCTTCACAATCTCGAAATCCGAGATCAGCACATCGATCCGCGCGGTCCAGCGGCCCGGCACCGGGATGATCAGCCCGTCGACCCGCCAGCTGCCGTCGCCGGCCTTGGCCGCCTTGCGCCGGATCGGCTCGATACCGGCGCCGGGGTTGGACAGCACCAGCGTCACCTCCTTCGCGTCCAGCGGCCCGAAATCGCCGGTCATCACCACGATCGAGGCCGCGGCCGGGCCGGCCCGGCCGGGGGTGACGGTCAGGTCGGCCATTGCCGGCACGGTGTGGATGTGGATCGCGGCCGGCCGGGCCTCGGCCTCCGCCAAGGCGCGCGGCGGCGGGGTGAAGCGCCAGGCCGCGGCCGCGGCGAAGATCGCCAGCACCAGCGCCGTCTCGATCCCGACCGAGCGGGTCAGCTGCCGGACGGCCTGGCCGTCGCCGGCTCCGGCCGGTGCGGTCAGGCGCCAGCGGTTCAGCGCGGCCAGGCCGAACAGCACCAGCAGCAGCGCCAGCTTGGCCAGGAAGACGCAGCCATAGGCGGTGGTCCACAGGGCCGAGACATGGTCGAGCTGGACCACGGCCAGCAGGATGCCGGCCGCCGCCAGCGGCAGGACGGCAAAGGGGATCAGGGCGGAGAAGCGGCGCAGCGCCGCTGTCGCGTCCGGCCCGCCGGCGCGCAGATGCAGCCCCAGCGGCAGCAGCGCCCCGGCCCAGAAAGCGATGCCGATGGCGTGCAGGAAGACCGCCGGCCGGGTCAGGAGCTGCGGCGCGGCGGCGCTCGCATGGCCGCTGGCGGCCAGCGCCGTCCCGGTCGCGATCAGGGCCAGCAGGGCGATCGTCGCCGAGATGCGGCCGCGCCGCAGCGCTAGCGCCGCGAGGCCGAGTGCCATGGCCAGGGCCGCCAGGGCGGCGGTGGCGCCATAGCTGGTGCTGCAGCCGGTGGCCCAGGCGATGCGCCGGCCGAGCCCGGCCAATGGCATGTCCAGCGCGTCCAGCCCCTGCAGCCCGACCGAGATGGGCGCCGCCACGAGGCCCAGCAGTGTCAGGGCGGCGGCGGCGCGGGCGGCGCCGCGCGGCAGGGGCGCGATCCAGGCGCGGAACGCGACGGCGCCGATGCCGAGGAACAGCGCGGCGTAGAGGGCGATCCGGACCAGCCAGATCGCGGCCTGCACCGGCCGGTCCGCCGTGTCCGCCGCCTGGGGCGGCCCGGCGCCGGGCGCCCCGATCGAGAACACCACCGAGCCGCCGACCGGATGCCCATCCTCCGACACCACGCGCCAGCTCAGTACATGGGTGCCGGGGCCGAGGCCGGGCGGCGCCGCGATCACGAGGGTCGCGTCCTCCAGCCGGGCGTCGGTCAGCGTCACGGCGCCGCCGTCGGGCCGGATCAGCCGCAGAACCAGGGGCGACACCGGCTCGTTGAAGCTCAAGCGGAAGCTGTCGGGTGCCGTTCCCAGCACCGCATTCTCCGCCGGCTCGGCCTGCACCAGCGAGGCATGCGCCAGCGCCACCTGCGGGGCGAGGAGGGTGAGCAGGAGAATCAGGCAGGCATAAGCCCAGCCCGGCGCACCATTTCTTGTCCCCCCTCCCCTTGCGGGGAGGGGGGACTGATTTACTGGGGCGTCGATCGAACGAAGCACCGTCACTTCTTCGGCAGCAGCTTGAGGCCTGGTGCCGGGGTCTCGTAGTCGTCGGCATCCTTGCCCTCGGCCGGGATCTCGATCCAGCGGTCGGTCCCCGCCTCGCAGTCCTGGACCACCGGGAAGTACAGATGCGCCCCGGGCTTCAGCCCGGCGGTCAGGTAGCTGCGGAAGACGAACTCGTCATAGAATTCGTCCGGCAGCCTGCCGCCGCTCCACACCACCTCGGTCACGCCCTCGCTGGTCGGCGTGCCGTAATAGTCGTAGGACGCGGCGTATTTGCCCTTCACCGTCTCCAGCGTCCAGCCGGGCTTCGGCATCGGCTTGACCGCGATCACCCCTTCGGGGATCTGGACGCGGATCCTGACGGTGGGCGAGCCCTCGCAGCCGTGCGGCACGCGCAGCACCGCCTTGTAGGTGCCGCCGACCGGCGCCTCCTGTGTCTCCAGCGTGACATGGGCGAAGGCGGGGGCGGACGCGGCCAGAAGGGCCATGGCGGGCAGGAAAGATTTCAGCATGACTATCTCCACGTCGCCGGCTCGGCCGGCAATGGGTTGAACGGAAAAAGGACTAGGTGCCGCTGATCAGGCGGCGTAATGCGGCCAGCCGCTCCGGCTCGGGCGTGCCATAGGCGATGGTGTCGGTGAAGCGGCCCTCGGAATCCATCAGATACACCATGGCCGAATGGTCCATGGTGTAGTCGCCGTCCGCGGTCGGCACCTTGCGCCAGTACACCCGGTAGGATTTGGCCACGGCGGCGATCTCGTGCGGGCTGCCGGTCAGGCCGGTGATGCGGCGGTCGAAGGACTGCAGGTACTGCTGCAGCATCTCCGGCCGGTCGCGCTCCGGGTCGACGGTGACGAACAGCACGCGCAGCCGGTCGGCGTCGGGGCCTAGCACCGCCAGCGCCTGCGACATCTCCCACAGCGTGGTCGGGCAGACCTCGGGGCAATGGGTGAAGCCGAAGAACACGGCGAAGGGCCGGCCCTTCAGCTCGGCGTCGCTCAGCGTCGCCCCGGTCTGGTCGGTCAGCCGGAACGGGCCGCCGGGCAGCGTGCCGGACACCACCGGGCGGGTCGACGGGTCCTTGGAATAGACCAGCAGGAAGCCGGCACCTCCCACCAGGATGGCGGCGATGGCCAGCAGCACTGGCACCAGGATGCGGGCGCGCATCTCAATGCCCCGCCCCGGTCGAGCCGATCGCCTGGACATCGAAGGTGACCGGGATGGTGCCGGCCTTCTCGAAAGTCATCGTGCCGGCGAAGCTTTCGCCTGCCTTCAGCGGCTGCTTCAGCTCCAGCAGCATCAGGTGGTAGCCGCCGGGCGCCAGCGCGGCGGTGCCGTTGGCCGGCACGGGCACGCCGCCCTCGACCGGCCGCATGGTCATGACGCCGTCCTTGACGCCCATCTCGTGGATCTCGACCCGGCCGGCGACCTCGGCGGTGACCGAGACCAAGCGGTCCGGCTCGGCCCCGTCGTTGCGGATCTCGGCGTAGCCGCCGCCGACCTTGGCGGCCGGCGGCGTGGCCCGGGCCCAGGGGTGGACCACCTCGATCGGGCCGGATTTGAATTCGTGGGCGGCGGCCGGACCGAAAGCCAGCAGGGCCAGGGCGGCGGCGAAGGCGGCACGGCGCAACTGCGCCATCGCAAACAGGGACATGGGATCTGCTCCAGGCTGGGCCGGGCGGCGCGACTCTGGCGCCGGCCTCCGGCCGTGAACCGACTTGGACCCGCCGGCGGCGGGCCCGGCTGGATCATGCCTGGGCGGGAGGGGCCCTCGGATTGGCCGGTGAGCGCTGCGGCGCAGCCGCGACGGGGGCCAGGGGCAGGGGCGCGGGCTCGGTCCGGCCGGCCAGATGCGGCACCAGCAGCACCGCGACGAAGGCTGGCACCGGGGCGCCGCTGAACATGCTGCAGCCGGTGGTGCAGCAATCGGGCAGATGCGGGTGCTGGGCCGGCTGGTCCGGAAGGACAGGGCCGGACCCGTCATCGGCGCTGCAGAGAGCGGAGAGCGGATCGAGGGTCGCGGCGCTGGCGCCGATGGCGAGGCCGCCGAGGATGGCCTGGACGAACAGCAGATAGGCCGCGCCGAGCGCGACCCATGATGCCCGTCTCCGTGCCGACCTCATGCGCAAATGCCGGTGCTCCCCCTTCGTCCCGGCCGGGATATCACGGCCGCGGCCCGGTGCAAACCCGGCCGGTCTGCGACATGGTGCCTGCGATCAGCTCTTGAAGCCACGAGCGAGCGCGTCGGCGTTGCGCGCCAGCAGGCCGAGATCGGTGCCGACCGCGACGAAGCGGTAGCCCCAGTCGATGTAACGCCTCGCCTCGGCCTCGACCGAGGTGAGAATGCCGGCCGGCTTGCCGATCGCGGTCAGGCGCCGCACCGCGTCCTCGATCGCGGCCTGCACCTCCGGATGCTGGGAGTTGCCGATATGGCCCAGCGAGGCCGACAGGTCGGACGGGCCGATGAACACGCCGTCGACGCCGTCGACCGAGGCGATCTCCTCGATCCGCGCCAGCGCTTCGCCGGTCTCGACCTGCAGCAGCACGCAGATCTCGGCATCGGCCTTCTTCAGGTAGTCGGTCACGCGGCCGTAATGGCTGCCGCGGCCGCTGGTGGTGATGCCGCGGATGCCGGCCGGCGGGTAGCGGCAGGCGGCCACGGCGCGCTGCGCTTCCTCGGCAGTCTGGACGAAGGGGATCAGCAGCGCCTGGGCGCCGATGTCGAGGATGCGCTTGATCAGCACCGGGTCGTTCCAGGCCGGCCTGACGATGCCCGTTGCCGTGCCGCGTGCCGCAGCCTGGAGCTGTGACAGCAGGTCCGGCAGTTCGTTCGGCGAATGCTCGGTGTCGAACAGGATCCAGTCGAAGCCGCTGTCGCCGACGATCTCGGCGACGATGTTGCTGCACAGGCTGCTCCACAGCCCGATCTGGGTCTGTCCCGCGGCCAGCGCCGCCTTGAACCGGTTGCGGTCGAGTTCCATCGGTCTGGTTTTCCGTTTCTCTGTCAGCGGGCCTGCCGCACCCGGCAGCCGCGGATGGTGATCGGGCTGCCCTCGAACTCCACCCGGCCCTGAGCCGCCAGCTGGCGCAGCCGCCAGAACACGAAGGCGTCGGTGGCGAAGAAGCCGGTGATCGTGCCCATCGGCTGGCCGACCGCGCGGGCCGCCGGCATCCAGTCGGGCCCGACCGCGGCCAGGATCTCGGCATCATGCGCGTCGATCGGATGGGTGGTGATGGTGCCGTCGCGGTGGTGGCGCAGCCCGCCGCTGTCGGCGCGCACCTGCTCCCACTCCGCCGCCAGCCGGGCCCGTCGCTCCGCCGCCACCGGCCTGGCGGTCTTGGCGGCGTGCGAGGTGTCCTCGGGCGGCAGCATCGCCACCGCGATCATGTCGCGACGCCCGGCGCCGGGCAGCGGCCCGACCGCCACCTCCTCGACCAGCGTCCCGGCGTCGCGCAGCGCCCACAGCGCCCGGCGCAGCGTCAGCTGCTCGGCGGCGCCGCTGCCGTGCCAGATCACGATCGTCTCCGCCGCGTCCGGCAGGTCCTGCAGCGTTGCCGTCTCTCCGGCCAGCTGGTCGACCAGCCGGCCGCCGGTCTCGATCGCCGCGCGGTCCTCATCCGGAAACACCGCGTGCCAGAAGGCGGCACGGCCGTCAGGCCGGTCGCTGTCGACATCGCCGAGCGGCCCGACCGCCAGGTCGTCGCGCAGGATCAGCACCGCCGATTCGGGCAGGTTCAGCCCGGCGCGGATCACCCCCGCGGCGCTGTCGCCGCAGCACAGATGCAGCATGGGAACGGCCATCGCGACTCCTTCCGGATCGCGACTATAGCAACCCGATCACGGTGGGACAGTGCGGCGCTACAACGTCACCGACTCGGCCTCGCCTGAGGGCTGCGCCGCGGGCGGCCGGGGCAGCAGCGTCGCGCTCAGCACCACCGCCAAGGCGGCGAAGCAGGCCCCGGCCAGGAATGCGGCCTGGTAGCCGCCGACCAGGGCGACCGGCTGGTCGGCGCCCCCGGCCAGCAGCCCGGCGGTGCGCGACGCCGCCAGGCTGGCCAGGATCGCCAGGCCCAGCGCCCCGCCCATCATGAAGGCGGTGTTGACCATGCCGGAGGCGAGGCCGGAATCGGTCGGCGCCACGTCGCTCATCGCCGCCAGCAGCACCGGGTTCAGCGCCATGCCGCAGCCGAGGCCGAGCAGCACCATGCCGGGCAGCACATGCAGGGCGAAGCGGCCCTCCACCGGCGCCCAGGCGAACAGCGCCAGCCCGGCCGCCGCCAGCAGCAGCCCGGCCGCGATCGGCAGGCGGATGCCGAAGCGCATCACCAGCTTCGCCGACAGGCCGAGCGAGAAGGCCGCCATGATCAGGTTGCCCGGCAGGAAGGCCAGGCCGACCTCCATCGGGCCGTAGCCCAGCACCTGCTGCAGGTACAGGGCGGACAGGAAGAACCAGGCGAACATGGCGGCGGCCCACAGCACGCCGATGACATTGGCGACGGCCAGGCTGCGCAGCCGGAACAGGCCGAGCGGCATCAGCGGCACCGCCACCCGGGTCTCGATCGCCAGGAACGCCGTCAGCAGCACCACGGCGCCGCCGAGCAGGCCGAGCGTGCGGGCCGAGGTCCAGCCGGCCTCGTTGCCGTTGACGATGGCGTAGACCGCCAGCATCAGTGCCGCGGTCACCGTCACCGCGCCGGCGATGTCGAGCCGCCGATCCGCCGCTTCGTTGCGGGTGGCCGGCAGCAGGATCAGCGACAGGACGAAGACGGCGATACCGAGCGGCAGGTTGATCAGGAAGATCCAGTGCCAGCTCAGCGCCCCGGTCAAAAGGCCGCCGAGCAGCACGCCGATGCTGCCGCCGCCGGCGCAGACGAAGCCGTAGACGCCCATCGCCTTGGCCCGGTCGGCCGGCTCGGTGAACAGGTCCAGGATCAGCGACAGGGCGACGGCGGAAACCACGGCGCCGCCCAGCCCCTGGATCGCCCGCGCCGCGACCAGGACGCCCTGGCTGCCGGACAGGCCGCAGGCCAGCGACGCCAGGGTGAACACGACGAGCCCGATCAGGAACAGCCGGCGGTGGCCGAACAGGTCGCCCAGCCTGCCGCCCAGCAGCAGGAAGCCGCCGAAGGTCAGCATGTAGCCGTTCACCACCCAGGCCAGGGTCGAGTCGTTGAAGCCGAGATCCGCCTTGATCGAGGGCAGCGCCACGTTCACCACCGTGGTGTCCAGCACGATCATCAGCACGCCGAGGCACAGCACGCCCAGAGCCAGCCAGCGCCCGTTCCCGGGCGCCACCGCACGAGATTCGGCAGGGCGGTCCATCATGGCGTTCTCCCTCGGCATTCCGTTGGCTGATCGGGGGGGCACAACCATCGACACCGGGCGGCCGGATCGGCGGCCACGTTTCTTACCGTTGGCTGATCGGGGGGGCACAACCATCGACACCGGGCGGCCGGATCGGCGGCCACGTTTCTTAACTCTCGGGTTTAGTATAACGCCGCAGCCGTCCGGGGCAAGACACGCAGGAGGTCAGATCAGGCCCTCGTGCCGCAGCGCCAGCTGCACCGCCGGCCTTGCCTCCATGCGGTCGAAATAGGCCGGCAGCGGGTCGGGCAGTGGCAGCTTCAGCGCCTTGGCCCAGCGCAGCATGACATAGAGATAGGCGTCGGCGACGCTCATCTCCCGGCCGAACAGATAGTCGCCGGGCAGCCGTTCGGCGATGTAGGCGAAGCGCTGCGCCGCCACCTCGTCGACGACCTGCTTCTCCTGGTCGCTGGTCGGGAAGATCGACCGGATCAGCAGCTTGTGCAGCTCGGCGCCAATGAAGCTCAGCATCTCGGCCAGCCGGACCCGCCCCAACTCGCCGCCGGGCGCCAGCCGTGGCGCGCGCTCGGCCACCCAGGTCAGGATCGCGGCGTTCTCGGTCAGCACCGTGCCGTCGCCCAGCACCAGGGCGGGGACATAGCCCTTGGGGTTGACCTTGGTGAAGTCGTCGCCCGATTCGGTCCGGCGGGTCGGGATGTCGACCTTGATCCGCTCGAACTCCAGCCCGGCCTCGTGCAGGGCGATGTGGTCGGCCAGGCTGCAGGCGCCGGGGGCCAGGTACAGTTTCATGGCAAGAGCCTCCTCAGTGGGCCGCGCGGCGGCGCAGCATGGCGTCGAGTTTCTCCAGCAGGGAGCGCCAGCCGCCCTCGCGGATCTCCGGCTGGTCGCCGCCGTCGAGGAAGGCGGCCTGCTCGGTGAAGATCAACCGGGTGCCGTCCCCGTCCGGCAGCAGCTCGACCGTGCTCAGCGAGGCCGAGATCCGGGTGTCGCCGCGGTCGATCGTGTAGCTGAACACGATGCGCCGGTCCGGCACGATGTCGGCGTAGCGGGTCTCGTTGCGGTAGACCGGGTCGCCGGCCGGCCCGAAGCGGCTGGTCTCGATGCCGCCGATGCGGAAGTCGAATCGCGGCTCCACCAGTGCCCAGCCCTCGCCGGGCGCGCCCCAGACCAGGCGGGCGGCGGGGTCGGCCCAGGCCGCGAACACCCGGGCCGGCGGCGCGTCGTAGCGGCGCTCGATGGTGAAGCTGCCGTGCTGCACGGATCGTTCGCTCATGCGTTTTCTCCCGGCGCGGCCTTGTTGCTTAAGCGATGGCTTCAGTATCATGGAGGCCAGGCGGAGGCAAGGCAGCCGCCGGCGGTTTTGACCTCGACGGTCGCGACGCGGTAGAAGCAGCCCCTTCCGGTTCCTCATCACAACATGTCCGGTCGTTCGATGATCTCCATCAGCCAGCGCATCGCCGACGAGCTCTCCGTGCGCGAGGCCCAGGTCGCGGCCACGGTCGAGCTGCTCGACGGCGGCGCGACCGTCCCCTTCGTCGCCCGCTACCGCAAGGAGGCGACGGGCGGGCTGGACGACGCCCAGCTGCGCACGCTGGACGAGCGGCTGCGCTATCTGCGCGAGCTGGAGGAGCGACGGAAGACGATCCTCGAGAGCATCGCCGAGCAGGGCAAGCTGGACGATTCGCTGCGCGCCCAGATCGAGGCGGCCGAGACCAAGGCCCGGCTCGAGGACATCTACCTCCCCTACAAGCCGAAGCGCCGGACCAAGGCGATGATCGCGCGCGAGGCGGGGCTGGAGCCGCTGGCCGACGCGCTGCTGGGCGACCCCAGCCGCGACCCGCAGGAGGCCGCGGCCGCCTTCGTCGACGCCGAGAAGGGCGTGGCCGATGTCGCCGCGGCGCTGGACGGCGCCCGTTCGATCCTGGTCGAGCGCTTCGGCGAGGATGCCGACCTGATCGGCGCCCTGCGCGAGGAGGCCTGGACCCGCGGCTTCCTGCTGTCCAAGGTGCGCGAGGGCAAGCAGCAGGCGGGCGCCAAGTTCTCCGACTATTTCGACTATGCCGAGAAGCTGACCAAGCTGCCCTCGCACCGCATCCTGGCCCTGTTCCGGGGCGAGAAGGAGGAGGTGCTGTCGCTGACCCTCGAGCCGGAGGAGGCGCCTGCGGACAAGGCTCCCGGCCTGTATGAGCAGCGCATCGCCAACCGCTTCGGCGTCGTCGCCCAGGGCCGGCCGGGCGATGCCTGGCTGGGCGAGACGGTGCGCTGGGCCTGGCGCACCAAGATCCTGGTGCATCTCGACATCGACCTCCGGCTGCGCCTGTGGCAGGCGGCGGAGGAGGAGGCGGTGAAGGTCTTCGCCGGCAACCTGCGCGACCTGCTGCTGGCCGCTCCGGCCGGCACCCGCGCCACCATGGGCCTCGACCCCGGCTTCCGCACCGGGGTGAAGGTCGCCGTGGTCGACGCCACCGGCAAGGTCGTCGCCACCACCGCGATCTTCCCGCATGAGCCGCAGAAGCGCTGGGACGAGTCGATCGCCACCCTGGCCGAGCTCGCCAAGACCCACGCCGTGGATCTGATCGCCATCGGCAACGGCACCGCGTCGCGCGAGACCGATAAGCTGGCCGCCGAGCTGATGAAGCGCCATCCGGAGCTGAAGCTGACCAAGGCGGTGGTGTCGGAGGCCGGGGCCTCGGTCTATTCCGCCTCGGCCTTCGCCTCGCAGGAGCTGCCGGAGCTCGACGTGTCGCTGCGCGGCGCCGTGTCGATCGCCCGCCGGCTGCAGGACCCGCTGGCGGAGCTGGTGAAGATCGACCCGAAATCGATCGGCGTCGGCCAGTACCAGCACGACCTCAGCGAGACCAAGCTGTCGCGCTCGCTCGACGCCGTGGTCGAGGACTGCGTGAACGCGGTCGGCGTCGACCTCAACACCGCCTCGGCGCCGCTGCTGGCCCGGGTCTCCGGCGTCGGCGAGGGGCTGGCCCAGAACATCGTGCAGCACCGCGACGCCAACGGCCCGTTCCGGGTCCGCGCGGCGCTGAAGGACGTGCCGCGGCTCGGCCCCAAGGCGTTCGAGCAATGCGCCGGGTTCCTGCGCATCCCGAACGGCGACGACCCGCTCGACGCCTCGGGCGTGCATCCCGAGGCCTATCCGGTGGTGCGCCGGATCATCGAGGCCACGGGCGGCGAGATCAAGGCGCTGATCGGCGACACCGCGGCCCTGCGCGGGCTGGAGCCGGAACGCTTCACCGACGATGTCTTCGGCGTGCCGACGGTGACCGACATCCTGCGCGAGTTGGAGAAGCCGGGCCGCGACCCGCGCCCGGCCTTCAAGACCGCCACCTTCAAGGAAGGCGTCGAGAAGCTGAGCGACCTGCAGCCCGGCATGGTGCTGGAGGGCGTGGTCACCAACGTCGCGGCCTTCGGCGCCTTCGTCGACATCGGCGTGCACCAGGACGGGCTGGTGCACATCTCGGCGATGTCGAAGACCTTCGTGAAGGACCCGCGCACGGTGGCCAAGCCGGGCGACGTGGTGAAGGTCAAGGTGCTCGAGGTCGACCCGCAGCGCAAGCGCATCGGCCTGACCATGCGGCTCGACGATGACGGCCAGGCGCGCCCGCCGCGCCGCGAGGGTGGCGCCCCCGGCGGCCGGCCCGAGGGCCGGCGGGACGAGCGGCCGCGGCATCAGCAGCAGGGCCGGCCCGGACAGCCGGGGCAGAACCAGGGTGGTCAGAGTCAGGCTGGTCAAGGTCAGGGTGGCCAGGGCCGTGGGGGCCCGGGCCGTGAAGGCCAGGGTCGCGGCGGACAAGGCCAGCAGCGGCACGGTCGCCCGGGCCAGGACTCCGGATCGCCGAGGCCAACTCAAGGAACTCCGCAACCGCAGAAGCCGCGCACCCCGGCCCCGGAGCCGGACGGCGCCATGGCCGAAGCCCTGCGCCGCGCCGGACTGGTGGGCAGCAAGCGGAGCTAACGGGACGTCTCGCCGACCTCATCAGTGATTTCGCGTTTGGGGGCCCCCCCCGCGGGGGGGGGGCAC
>NZ_JASATH010000240.1:0-10952 GCF_038440215.1 Inquilinus sp. OTU3971
GGGGGTCCGGGTGGTTGTGCTAAAAAACCCGCGGGGGGGGCCCCCCCCCCCCCCCCCGCACCACCTCGATCCCGGTCGAGGCCAGGCCCTGGACCAGCGCTGCCTCCAGCTCCACCGAGCTCAGCCGGCCGTCATAGCCGACCACCACCTGCCGGCCGCCCTTGCGCCGGACGATGGTGCCGAAGGCGGCGCCAACGGCCCGATAATCGGCGGCGTTCAGGGTTTTGCCGATGACGCCGCGGATGTCGTATTCGCGCAGGACGGTCGGGTGGAAGCTATGGGTCATGATCGGGGTACGGTCCTCGGAGGGGTCTTGTGGTTTCAGCCGGCCGAGCCCGGAACCGGGCGGCCGATGCTGTGGTAGTGGAAGCCGGCCGCCTGCATGTCGGCCGGCTTGTAGACGTTGCGCAGGTCGACGAAGACCGGGCCGCCCATCAGCTTTATCATCCGCGCCGGGTCGAGGGCGCGGAACTCGTTCCATTCGGTCAGCACCACGGCGCCGTCGGCGCCATGCAGCGCCTCATAGGCGCCGGCCGTGTAGTCGATGTCGGTCAGCAGCTTGCGCGCTTCCTTCATCGCCGCCGGGTCGTAGGCGCGGATCTTGGCCCCGGCCCGCTGCAGCATCGGCACCACGGTCAGGCTCGGGGCGTCGCGCATGTCGTCGGTGTTCTGCTTGAAGGCGAGGCCGAGCACGGCGATGACCCGGCCGGCGACGCTGCCGCCGAAGGCGGCGATCACCCGCTCGGCCATCTCGACCTTGCGCGCCTCGTTGACCTCGATGACGGTCTCGATCAGGTGCTGCCGGGCCCCGGCCTCGCGCGCGTTCTGCACGAAGGCGGCCGTGTCCTTGGGGAAGCAGGAACCGCCATAGCCCGGGCCGGGATGCAGGAACTTCGGCCCGATGCGGTTGTCCAGGCCGAGCGACCGGGCGACGTCATGGACATTGGCGCCGACCTGCTCGCACAGGTTGGCGACCTCGTTGATGAAGGTCACCTTCATCGCCAGGAAGCTGTTGGCGGCGTATTTGATCAGCTCCGCCGTCTCCAGCGCCGTGGTCACGATCGGCCGCTCGATCAGGTACAGCGGCCGGTAGATGTCGGACAGGACCTTGCCGGCCCGCTCGCTTTCGGCGCCGATGACCACGCGGTCGGGCAGCA
Organism: Inquilinus sp. OTU3971; assembly: GCF_038440215.1. Lineage (NCBI taxonomy): Bacteria > Pseudomonadati > Pseudomonadota > Alphaproteobacteria > Rhodospirillales > Rhodospirillaceae > Inquilinus > Inquilinus sp. OTU3971. The sequence goes on from NZ_JASATH010000240.1 coordinate 1,158, forward strand.
TGAAGTCGCCGATCGCCGAGCCCTCGCGCAGGAATTCCGGGTTGGAGGCGATGTCGAAATCGGCGTCCGGCCGGGCCTTGCGGATCGCCTCGGCGACCTTGCGGCCGGTGCCGACCGGCACCGTCGACTTGGTGACGATCACAGCGTAGCCGGTCAGCGCCCGGGCGATCTCCTCGGCCGCGGCGAAGACATAGGTCAGGTCGGCATGGCCGTTGCCGTGCCGGCTCGGCGTGCCGACGGCGATGAACACCGCATCGGCGCCGTCGACCGCCGCCGGCAGGTCGGTGGTGAAGGTTAGCCGCCCGGCGGTCGCGTTCTTCGCCACCAGCACGTCGAGACCCGGCTCGTAGATCGGCATCTCGTTGCGCTTCAGCTGCTCGATCCGACCGGGATCCTTGTCGACGCAGACGACGTCATGGCCGAATTCCGAGAAGCAGGCGCCGGAGACGAGGCCGACATAGCCGCTTCCGATCATCGCGATGCGCATAGGGCCGCGTACTCCAATAGTCCGCCGGTCGGGCCGGCCGGGTCAAAGATAGCGGGAAACAGCCTCGCGCAGGGCGGCGGACAGGTCCGGCCGGTCCAGCCCATAGGCCAGGTTGGCGGCGATGAAGCCGACCTTGTCGCCGCAGTCGAAGCGGTCGCCCTCGAAGCGCACGCCGTGGAAGGGCTGGCTGCCGATCAGCCGGGCCATCGCGTCGGTCAGCTGGATCTCGCCGCCGGCGCCGCGCTCCTGCCGGTCGAGATGGCTGAACACCTCCGGCTGCAGGATGTAGCGGCCGACGACCGAGAGGTCGGACGGGGCGTCCTCCGGCTTCGGCTTCTCGACCAGGCCGGTGACCTCGGCCACCGTGCCGTCGTCCTGGCCGATGGCGAGGATTCCGTAGCGCGAGGTCAGCGCCTTCGGCACCTCGCGCACCGCGATCAGGTTGCCGCCATGGGTGTCATAGGCCTTCGCCATCTGCGCCAGCAGCGGGGTCCGGCACTTGAAGATCTCGTCCGGCAGCAGCACCGCGAAGGGCCGGTTGCCGACCAGGTGGCGGGCGCACCAGACGGCGTGGCCGAGACCCAGCGGCTGGGCCTGGCGGACGAAGCTGAACTGGCCGGGCGGCAGCTCGGCGTCGCGCGCCGCCTTCAGCTGCTCCGCCTTCTTGCGGGCCTCCAGCGTGGCATAGAGCTCGGCATTCTCGTCGAAATGGTCCTCCAGCGCGGTCTTGCCGCGGCTGGAGACGAAGACGAACTCCTCGATCCCGGCGGCCTTGGCCTCTTCGACCGCGTATTGCAGCACCGGCTTGTCGACGACGCAGAGCATTTCCTTCGGCACTGCCTTGGTGGCGGGCAGCGACCGGGTGCCGAGACCCGCGACGGGGAAGACGGCGACCTTGACGGGTTCAGACATGAATGCCTTCTCTGAAACTCGGGACACCCGCTATGAACGCTTCACATCCTGCCTTGTGCCACAGAGCGGCGCGAAAGGGAAATCGGGCGGGGTCCGGCCGTCACGGCAGCAGGAGCGGCGCCAGATATTGCCGGATGTTGGCCTCGAACTGCCGGTCGAACTCATTCATGCCGTCCTGCAGCAGGCCAGCTTCGGCGCGGCTCTGGTCGGCGACGCTGGAGCCGTCGGTCACGGTGGTCGAGCGCTCGACCCTGACGTCGGTATAGCCGCCGGTGAAGGTGCCGACCGGCCCGACCTCGAGCCGGGCGGCCAGCCGCAGCGTCAGCTTCTGCGATGGCTGGTCCTTGAAGATCGAGGTCAGGCCGCCCTGGGTCGCCAGCTGCTCCCGGGTCAGGCCGGCCTCCTGGATGATCAGCTGCGCCGCACCGGCGCGGCCGCCGGCCTGCAGCCGGGCGGCGCCCCAGCCGCGGATCGCCGCCGCCGGGCTCTGCGCCGATTGCGTCGCGGCCGGCACCGACCGGTCGATGGTGTCGATGCGGGCGAGGTTCAGCCGGATCGGCGGGCGGCCGGCGAAGGACACCGGCGCCACGCCCGCCAGCTCCGGCCCGCCACAGGCGGCGAGCAGCAGGAGGCCGGCGCCGGCGAACAGGCTGCGACGAGTCGGGTGGGGCATCGGATTCTCCAGGTCAAGGACACGCTTGAGAGCAAACGCTCCGAACTGGAGCTTTTCCTGATCGTCATTGCCGGGCTTGCACCGGCAATCCAGAAGGTCTCGACAGCCTCTGGATGCCGATCGAGCCCGGGCATCACATCTTTGATGAGATCGTTGGCCGAAGTTGGGCAGGAATTCAGGCGGTGTAGAGGGCCGCGAGCTGGCCCCGGTCGAAATCGTAGCGGGTGTTGCAGAACTCGCAGGCGACCTCGACCCGGCCGTCGACGGCCAGGCTCTCGATCTCCGCCTTCGGCATCGACTTCAGCATCGACGCCACCCGCTCGCGCGAGCAGCGGCAGGAGAAGCGCATCGGTTGGGGCGGGAAGACCCGGACGCCGTCCTCATTGTAGAGGCGGAACAGCAGCGCCTCGCCGGACAGGGCCGGCTGGGTCAGCTCGTCATCGGTGGCGGAGCCGAGCAGCACCATGGCGCGGCGCCAGTCGTCCTCGCGGTCGGTCGGCACCTGCTTCTCGGGGTCGGGCAGGCGCTGCAACATGATGCCGCCGCCGCGCCAGCCGGTCTCACCGTGCCGGACGGCCGAGCGCAGCCCGGCCTGCAACTGCTCCGACTGGCGGAAATAATGCTGGGCGCATTCCCACAGCGTCTCGCCGGACAGGTCGACGATGCCCTGGTAGCGCTCGGTGTCCTGGCCCTGGTCGACGGTGAAGGCCAGGTGGCCCTTGCCCAGCAGCGCCGGCACCGTGGTGGCGGTGCCCGCCAGCCGAGCCTCGTCGAACAGGGCGTTGGCGCGGACCGCGCCGTCGCTGGCGACGTCGGCCACCACCAGCCGCACCGGCCCGTCGCCCTTGGCCTGCAGGGTGAACACGCCCTCGTATTTGAGGGCGCTGGCCAGCAGCGCGGTCAGCACCACCGTCTCGGCCAGCAGATGGGCGACCGGCTCGGGATAGGCGTGGCGGGCGAGGATGTCGTCGAGCAGCGGGCCGAACCGGACCAGCCGGCCGCGCAGCCCCGACGCCTCGATCTGGAAGGGGAGGATGAGGTCGTCCCCCCCGGTCGTGACAGGCACCATCGTCACAGCGCCCCCAGGCACCACAGCAGGATGCCCTTCTGGGCGTGCAGGCGGTTCTCCGCCTCGTCCCAGACCACGGATTGCGGGCCGTCGATCACCCCGTCCGTCACCTCCTCGCCGCGATGGGCCGGCAGGCAGTGCATGAACAGGGCGTCCGGCTTGGCCTGCGCCATCAGCCGCTCATCGACCTGGTAGGGCCGCAGCAGGTTGTGGCGGGACGGCGCGTCCTTGTCGCCCATCGACACCCAGGTGTCGGTGACCACCAGGTCGGCGCCGCGCACCGTGGTCTCCGGGTCGGTGCCGACCGAGACGCGGGCGCCTTCGCGATGCGCCCACTGGATCAGGTCGGCCGGCGGCGACAGCTCGTCCGGGCAGGCCAGGCGCAGCTCGAAGTCGAACATGCCGGCGGCGCGGATCCAGGACCGGGCGACGTTGTTGCCGTCGCCGGTCCAGGCGGCGACGCGCCCGGCGATCGGCCCGCGCTTCTCCTCGAAGGTCATCACATCGGCCATCAGCTGGCACGGATGGGTCTCGTCGGTCAGGCCGTTGATCACCGGCACCGTGGCGTTCTCGGCCATCTCGCGCAGCCGGTCCTCGTCCGAGGTCCGCAGCATGATGATGTCGACATAGCGCGACAGCACCCGGGCGGTGTCACCGATGGTCTCGCCGCGGCCGAGCTGGATCTCGGTACCGGTCAGCATCACCACCTCGCCGCCGAGCTGGCGCATGCCGACCTCGAAGGAGACGCGGGTGCGGGTCGACGGCTTCTCGAAGATCAGCGCCAGGGTGCGGCCGGCCAGCGGCTTCGACGCCGCACCGCGCGGATCGGTCTGCTTCAGCTCGATCGACCGGTCGATGATCTGGCGCAGATCGGACTTCGGCAGGTGGTGCAGGTCGGTGAAGTGCCGGATGTCAGCCATTCGCGACCGCCTTCACCGCCCGGGCGGTGAACACCTTGTCGAAGATGGCGATGGCCTCGGCGATCTCCGCCGCACCGATGGTCAGCGGCGGCAGGATGCGGACGACGTTCTCGCCGGCGCCCACGGTCAGCAGGCCGGCGGCGCGCAGATCGACGACGATCTCGTCGCTCGGCTGCACGCATTTCAGGCCCAGGATCAGGCCGGTGCCGCGCACCTCCTGCAGCACCGCCGGGTGGCGCTTCACCAGGGCCTCCAGCTCGGCCTTGAAGTGCTGGCCGGTGCGCTCGACCCCGGCGATGAAGCCGTCGGCCAGCACCACGTCCAGCACGGCGTTGCCGACCGCCATGGCCAGCGGGTTGCCGGCATAGGTCGAGCCGTGGGTGCCCGGGGTCATGCCACAGGCGGCCTCCTCGGTCGCCATGAAGGCGCCGAGCGGGAAGCCGCCACCGATGCCCTTGGCGATGCACATCACATCCGGCGTGATCCCCGCCCATTCATGGGCGAAGAACTTGCCGGTGCGGCCGTAGCCGCACTGGATCTCGTCGAAGAACAGCAGCAGGCCGAACTCGTCGCAGACGCGGCGCAGCTCGCGCAGATATTCCGGGCTGGACACCTTGATGCCGCCCTCGCCGATGATCGGCTCGATGCAGATCGCGGCGGTCTCGTCGGTGATCGCGGCGCGCAGCTCGTTCAGGTTGCCCCAGGCGACCTGGTCGAAGCCGTCGACCAGCGGGCCGAAGCCCTTGATCAGCTTCTCGCCCTTGGCGGCGGAGATCGCGGCCAGGGTGCGGCCGTGGAAGCTGGAGGTGACGGTGATGATCCGCCAGCGCTTCGGGTTGCCGCGGGTGTAGTGGTACTTGCGCACCAGCTTGGCCGCGCCTTCCCAGGCCTCGGCGCCCGAATTGGTGAAGAACACCGTGTCGGCGAAGGTGGCGTCGACCAGCCGCTGGGCCAGGCGCTCGCCGCCCGGGATCCGGTACAGGTTCGAGGTGTGCCACAGCTTGGCCGCCTGGTCCTGCAGCGCCTGCACCAGATGGGGGTGGGAATGGCCCAGGGCGCAGACCCCGATCCCGGCGATCAGGTCCATGTATCGTCGCCCGTCGGTCCCGAACAGATACGCCCCTTCGCCCCGCTCGAAGGCGAGGTCGGCACGCGCATAGGTCGGCATCACGGCGGGAATCATGGATAGGCTCGCTGCGAGTGAGTCTCGGTCAGAGTCTCGTGGTTGCGGGAAGGGAGCGACTAAGCCCAGCTTATGCGGCGCTTGTCAACGCGCGCCCGTGTCGTTATAACGCGCGCTCCGTTCGGGTGGCGAGGCCGGGGTCCGATCCCCGGGGCATGCCCAACCACCCATCCACATTCTTCCGTCGGAAGGACCGAAAATGCCCAAGATGAAGACCCATTCCAGCGCCAAGAAGCGCTTCCGGCTGACCGCCTCCGGCAAGGTCCGCTACAACTCGGCCTATCGCCGCCACCGACTGCTGACCAAGACCAAGGCGGCCAAGGAGCGGAACCAGGGCACCAAGATCATGTGCGACGCCGACGCGACGAAGGTGAAGCGCTATCTCCTGGTCAACGGCTGAGCAGAGGAGCGCTGACACATGGCACGAGTTTCCCGCGGCGTCACCAGCCACGCCCGCCACAAGAAGATCCTCAAGCTCGCCAAGGGCTATCGGGGCCGCGCTTCGACCAACTATCGCGTCGCGATCGAGAAGGTCGAGAAGGCGCTGCGCTATGCCTACCGCGACCGCCGCAACAAGAAGCGCGACTTCCGCGGCCTGTGGATCCAGCGCATCAACGCCGGCGTGCGCGAGCACGGCCTGACCTATTCGAAGTTCATGCACGGCATCAAGCTGGCCGGCATCGACATCGACCGGAAGGTCATGTCCGACATCGCCACGCGCGAGCCGGAGTCGTTTAAGGCCTTGGTCGATCAGGCCCAGGCCGCGCTCAAGAACGCCGCTTGATCCCCTCCCGCCCCGGCGGGATCGGATAGAGCGAAAGGAAGCGGGGGTCGGGCCTGAGGGCTCGGCCCCTTTTTCATGGCCGGTTGCCGACCCCCGGACAACCGGGACCCATCGAGGATACAGGCGATGGAACAGGTAGAGACGCTGAAGCGCGACGTGGCCGCGGCGCTGGCCCAGGCCCAGGACCTTGCGGCGCTGGACGCCGTGCGGGTCGCGGCCTTGGGCAAGAAGGGCAGCCTGACCGGCCTGATGGCGGGCCTGCGCGACCTCGACCCCGAGGCGCGCAAGGCCTTCGGTGCGGCCCTGAACGTGGCCAAGGACGAGATCACCGCCCTGCTCGACGCCCGCAAGGCGGAGCTGGAGCGCGCGGCGCTGGACGCCCGGCTGGCGCGCGAGACGGTCGACGTCACCCTGCCGGTGCGGCCGGAGCGGACCGGCCGGATCCACCCGATCAGCCAGACCCGCGACGAGATGATCGCGATCTTCGCCGAGATGGGCTTCACCGTCGCCGAAGGCCCGGACATCGAGGATGACTGGCACAACTTCACCGCGCTGAACATCCCGCCGGAGCATCCGGCGCGGCAGATGCACGACACCTTCTATCTGCCGGACCGGCCGGACGGGAAGGCGGCGGTGCTGCGCACCCACACCTCGCCGGTGCAGATCCGCACCATGCTGTCGCAGCAGCCGCCGATCCGCATCGTCGCGCCGGGCCGGACCTTCCGGTCGGACTACGACCAGACCCACACCCCGATGTTCCATCAGATCGAGGGGCTGGTGATCGACGAGGCCATCCATATGGGCCATCTGCGCGGCTGCCTGATCGAGTTCTGCCGCGCCTTCTTCGACCTGCCGGACCTGCCGCTCCGCTTCCGCCCCAGCTTCTTCCCCTTCACCGAGCCGTCGGCCGAGGTCGATATCGGCTGCTCGCGCAAGGGCGGCGAGCTGAAGCTGGGCAATTACGGCGACTGGCTCGAGATCCTGGGCTGCGGCATGGTCCATCCGAAGGTGCTGGACGCCTGCGGCATCGACTCGACCCGCTACCAGGGCTTCGCCTTCGGCATGGGGATCGAGCGCCCGGCGATGCTGAAATACGGCATCCCCGACCTGCGCACCTTCTTCGAGGCCGATCTGCGCTGGCTGAAGCACTACGGCTTCGTGCCGCTCGACGTGCCTTCGCTGGCCACCGGCCTGACCCGCTAGACCGCCCGCCGCAGCGAGACCGCGACCATGAAGCTGACCCTGTCCTGGCTCAAGGACCATCTCGACATCCCCCAGGGAGTCTCTGGGGCGTCTCTCGGCGAGATCACCGACACGCTGACCAGCCTCGGCCTCGAGGTCGACGGCGTCGAGGACCCGGCCGCCGACCTGGCGCCCTTCACCATCGCCTATGTCAAATCGGCGGTGCAGCACCCCAATGCCGACCGGCTGCGGGTCTGCATCGTCGACACCGGCCAGGGCGAGGTGCAGGTGGTGTGCGGCGCGCCCAACGCCCGCACCGGCATGAAGGGCGTGTTCGCGCCGGCCGGCTCCTACATCCCCGGCACCAAGGTCGACCTCAAGGCCGGGACGATCCGTGGCGAGGCCTCGAACGGCATGCTGGTGTCGGAGCGCGAACTCGGCCTGTCGGACGAGCATGACGGCATCATCGAGCTGCCGGACGACGCGCCGCTCGGCGCTTCCTTCGCCGCCTGGCGCGGCCTCGACGACCCGGTGATCGAGATCGGGCTGACCCCGGACCGGGCCGATTGCGCCGGCATCCGCGGCATCGCCCGCGACCTCGCCGCCGCCGGCCTCGGCACGCTGAAGCCGCTCGACGAGACGCCGGTCGAGGGCCGCTTCAAGACCGACCTGACCATCGGCCTCGACTTCCCGGCCGACGCCGCCTCGGCCTGCCCGATGTTCGCCGCGAGGGTGTTCCGCGGCGTCAGGAACGGCCCCAGCCCGGCCTGGCTGCAGGCGCGGCTGAAGGCGATCGGGCTGCGGCCGATCTCGCTGCTGGTCGACATCACCAACTACTTCACCTTCGACCGCAACCGGCCGCTGCACGTCTTCGACCAGGGCAAGGTCCGCGGTGGCTTGCGGCTGCGCCTGTCGCAGGGCGGCGAGACGCTCGCGGCGCTGAACGACAAGACCTACACGCTCGGCGCCGGCGTCACCGTGATCGAGGACGACAGCGGCCCGCTCAGCCTCGGCGGCATCATGGGCGGGGCGTCGACCGGAGTGTCCGAGGCCACCACCGAGGTGATCCTCGAGGCGGCGCTGTTCGACCCGGTGCGCACGGCGATGAGCGGCCGGGCGCTCGGCATCAGCAGCGATGCGCGCTACCGCTTCGAGCGCGGCGTCGACCCGGCGGCGGTGGTCGTCGGCATCGAGCAGGCGACCCGGATGATCCTGGATCTATGCGGCGGCGAGGCCTCTCAACTCGTGATCGCCGGGCATGAGCCGGACTGGCGCAGGACCCTGACGCTGCGCCCGGCCCGGGTCGAGAGCCTGGGCGGGGTCGTCGTGCCGCGCGACCGGCAGGTGTCGATCTTGTCGGCGCTCGGCTTCGGCGTCTCGGACGGCGCCGACGGGCTGATCCAGGCGGCGGTGCCGTCCTGGCGCGGCGACGTGCAGGGCGAGGCCGACCTGGTCGAGGAGGTGCTGCGGGTCAATGGCTACGACGTCATCCCGGCGGTGTCGCTGCCGAAGCTGACCTCGCTGACCCAGCCGGCGCTCAGCCCGGCGCAGAAGGCGCGCGAGCTGGTGCGGCGCACCCTCGCGGCCCGCGGCCTGGACGAGGCGGTGACCTGGTCCTTCATGGACGGGCGCGACGCGGGCTGGTTCGGCTTCCAGAATGCCGGGCTGAAGCTGCTGAACCCGATCGCGTCGGATCTCGACACGATGCGGCCCTCGGTGCTGCCGAACCTGATCCGGGCGGCCGGCCGCAACGCCGCGCGCGGCCTGCCGGACGCGGCGCTGTTCGAGATCGGCCCGGCCTATCGCGACGCTACCGAGACCGGCCAGGCCATGGTCGCCGCCGCGGTCCGCGCCGGATCGAGCGGCCCGCGCCATTGGGCGCAGCCGCCGCGGCCGGCCGACGTGTTCGACGCCAAGGCCGACGCGATCGCGGCGCTGGAGGCGGCGGGCGCGCCGGTCGCCAACCTCGCGGTCTCGAGCGACGCGCCGGACTGGTACCATCCGGGCCGTTCCGGCTGCCTGCGGCTGGGACCGACGGTGCTGGCCCATTTCGGCGAGCTGCACCCGGCGGTGCTGGCGGGGCTGGCGGTCGACGGGCCGGTGGTCGGCTGCGAGGTGTTCCTCGACGCCGTGCCGCAGCCGAAGAAGAAGGCCGGCACGGCCAAGCCGCTGCTGAAGCTGGCGGCGTTCCAGCCGGTGCTGCGCGACTTCGCCTTCGTGGTCGAGGAATCGGTGCCGGCCGACCGCATCCTCAAGGCGGCGAAGGGCGCGGACAAGGCGCTGGTCGCCGACGTCGCCCTGTTCGACGTCTATCGCGGCCCGGGCGTGCCGGAAGGCCGCAAGTCGCTGGCGCTGGCGGTGACGCTGCAGCCGGTCGAGGCCACCCTGACCGACGAGGCGATCGAGGCCGTGGGCAGGAAGATCGTCGCCGCGGTCGAGAAGCAGGGCGGCACGCTGCGGGGGTAGGGCGAGCTCGCTCCGCCTCGCCGTTTCCCTTTCCTGTCATTGCCGGGCGGATCCTCGGGTCAAGCCCGAGGACGGCAATCCAGGGGCGGCCTGCGCTGCCGTCGACAGTCTCTGCATCA
>NZ_JASATH010000241.1:0-10918 GCF_038440215.1 Inquilinus sp. OTU3971
AGCAATCTGTTCGCATACCTGCGGTCGGTCTCACTGATCGATGTGTGAATGCCGTAGTCTCCCCGAGGAGAGGGGATTTACCTCTCCTCGGGGAGAGATCGAAATCGCGTCGCGATTTCGGGTGAGGGGGTAGCCCCGGCCAAGCCGCTGTGCAGCGTCAAGCCGCCGCGCGGAGGCCCTTGCCGCGCAGCTTCGCCACCGCGACGATGGTCTTGAGCACGGCTTCCGCCGCCTCCTTGCCCTTGACCAGGAAATGCTCGCGGAAGAAGGCGGTGTGCGCCTCGTGCTCGTGGAAGCGCTGCGGCGTCAGCACCGCGGACAGCACCGGCACCTCGGTGTCGAGCTGCACCCGCATCAGCGCGTCGATCACCGCGGTCGACACGAATTCGTGCCGGTAGATGCCGCCATCGACGATGAAGCCGGTGGCGACGATGGCGTCGTAGCGGCCGCTCTTGGCCAGCAGCTGGGCGTGCAGCGGGATCTCGAACACGCCCGGCACCTCGAACAGATCGACCTCCGGCGCCGCGGCGCCGGCCTGGGCGATCTCGGCCAGGAAGGCGGTCTTGCACTGGTCGACGATGTCGCGGTGCCAGCACGCCTGAATGAAGGCGATGCGGGGCGCGTCGGTACGGGAGGAAGAAGACAGGGGCTGATTCATGGTCATCCTCATGCAACGGACCAGAATCAGGGCATACGGGACCGACCGCCGGGACTCGCGCCCGGCCTGCCGTCCCCGTTCTCTTTCATCCGGACTGTGACCGTCGGCTTCGGAATCGCACCGAATCTGCTGACCCTGCCGGTTGACCCGGCAGGCGCTCGCGGGCTCATGCGCCTTCCCGAAGGACTCGCGCCATCACCGCCGGTGGGGACTTTCACCCCGCCCTGAGAACGTCCGCCGCCCGGGGGATCCGGACGGCTTCGTCGAATATCGGGAGGCCGCGAAGGCTTGGCAAGGCCGGATGCGACAGGACTGTGGCGCGCCTGCGACATCGCGGGACGAGTCCGGCACAGACCGGGAGCGCCGGCGGTCCCACGCTGGGGACCGGTACAGTGAGGGGAGATGAGCGATGACGGACCACACCGGCGGCTGCCTGTGCGGCGGGGTGCGCTATCGGGTGACCGGGCCGCTGCGCCAGGTCGTGACCTGCCATTGCGGCCAGTGCCGCCGCACCTCCGGCCATTTCGCCGCCTTCACCGCCTGCGCCGCCGGCGATCTGGTGCTGGAGAGCGACCGCACGCTGCGCTGGTACCGCTCCTCCCCCGAGGCGGAGCGCGGCTTCTGCGGCGAATGCGGCGCCAGCCTGTTCTGGAAGCTGACGCAGGGCGGCACCGTCAGCATCGCCGCCGGCACGCTGGACGGCGCCACCGGCCTCGGCATCGGCGGTCATCTCTACACCGTCGACAAGGGCGACTACTACTCGATCGCCGACGGCGCCCCGCAATGGCGGGAGCACCCGGATTGGGACGACCCCGCTTATCCGCAGGTGCCCGGGCTGGGGTGAAATCGCCGGCAGTGGCAGCGTCGACCTCGCGAGCATATTCTACCTGGATCGACACTGAGGAACCACGTGTGGCGCTCAGCATCAAAGATCCGGAGACGGAAATGCTGGCGCGGGCGCTGGCCCAGCGGACTGGCGAATCGATCACCGAGGCCATCCGGCGCGCACTGGAAGATCGGCTGCGGCGGGTGGCCAGCGCCCAGAAGGCGCCGGTGCTGCTCGAAGACTTGGCCGCCATCCGCAAGCGGGTCGCCGCCCTCCCCGTGCTGGACCGCCACAGCCCGGACGAGATCCTGGGCTATGATGAGCACGGGCGGCCCGGCTGATACGGCCGCCCCTTAGAACGGCGAATCCGCCGGCGCCTGCTCGCGCCGCTCGTCCATCTCGTAGTCGCGCAGCACCGCGGCGATGCGCAGGCGGTAGCCCTGGAAGATGCCGGCCCGGCCGGCGGCCTGGGCGGCACGGTGCTCGGCCCGGTTGCGCCAGCCGGCCACCGCCGCCTCGTCCTCCCAGAAGGACAGCGACAGCAGCTTGTCCGGGTTGGTCAGGCTGCGGAAGCGCTCGACCGAGATGAAGCCCGGCATCCGCTCCAGCACCGGGCGCAGCCGGGCGGCGTGGTCGAGATAGTCGTCGAACCGGCCCTCCGCCGGCTCGACCTCGAAGATCACGGCGATCATGCGCTCCTCCTGGCTGCGTCCTTCGGCCCAGATTAGCGGGGCGTCGGCGGCTAGAGGCAGAGCGAAATGCCGGTATAGGTGACGGTCACGTTCAGAGTGTCCGAGTAGCTGGCGGGAATCGCGGCGGTGTTGACCGGGATCCGCCCGTAGAAGGTGATCGGCTCGACCCAGCTGCTGCCGATGGCGCCGACCAGCCGGCAGCGCGCCTGGACCGCGGTGCTGCCGCTGCCATCGCCCCAGATCGTGGTCCGGGCGGCGGTGGTGTAGCCGTTATAGGCCAACGTCGGCGTCCCCGCGCTCATCCGCCGCGGCGAGAAGGTGCCCGACCCGCCGGTGCTGACCGCGACCGTGTAGTTGATGCCGAGGCAGAGAGCCGGGCAGACGCAGGTCACCGTGATCGTCGACGTCGCGTTCAGCACCGTGCCCGAGAGCGGCGCGAAATTGCCGAAGGCGAGCGCGGTCGCGGTGACCGAGCAGCTTTCGCCGATGGCGAAAGCCGGACTGCCGGCCAGGGCGCAGGCCATCGCCGCGGGCAGGCTCCACAGCAGGGATCGTCTCATGGCGTTCCTCCGCAGGTGACCGGGCCGATCTGGGGGATCTCGCCCGGCACGGGCGCGAAGGCGAAGGCGATGCGGCACTGGCTGCCGTCGGGCAGGGTGACCGTGCCGGCATTCTCCGGCTGCAGGCCGGTGGCATAGCCCAGCCCGTCATAGCCGACCGGCAGCGGCTCCGCCCCGCCACCGTCCAGCACCAGGGTCGAGCCGGGCGGCACCGCGCTGCCGTCGGGGCGATGGATCAGGATGGTGGCGGCGTCGCCGACCCGGACCGGGAAGGGGACGACGATGCCGCTGCGGTCGGCCGGGGTCACCAACCGGCGAGTGTCCTCGAAGGCGGCGTCGGCCGGCAGGTCGGCCACGTCGATCGCCATCTTGTTCGCCTCATAGGCGCGCAGGCCGCGGACCAGCAGCTGGCCGCCGCCGTCGGTGCGGCCGACCGGACGGTTCTCCAGCGTGACGCCGACGCCGGCCACGCCGGTGTCGACCACGGCGAAGCTGTCGTCGATGCGCTGGCCGGCGAACACCCCGCCGCCGGCATAGGTGAGCGAGCCGCTGACCTCGCCGCGGACGCTGGTCTGGTCGTCGATCTGGTCGGCCGCCACGGTGAAGTCGGCCAGCGCCGTGCGGTAGTCGACCTGGCCGTAATAGCGGCGGAGGTCGCCTTCGCTGGCCTGGGCGTTCACCACCAGGCCACGCTCGGACACGCCGGTATCCTGGACATAGCTGGCCCGCTGGGTCAGCCAGCGCTGGCCGTTCTGGGCCGTGGCGTCGAGGCCGACGCTGGTCTCGCGGCCGAGGGGCACGGTGAGCGACAGCATCACCCCGGCGTTCGAGCTGTCGTCGAGGTCGAGGAAGCTGGTGGCCACCAGCTGGATGTCGTCGAACAGCGTCACGCTGTAGTTGCCCGAGGCGATCTGCGTCCGGCCGAAATCGGTCCGGTCGAGATCGATATAGGCGACGCCGAGCGACCCCCAGCGGTCGAGATTGAGGCTGGCGTTGACCCGGGTGCTACTGCGCAGCCGGTTGCGGTCGTCCACCGCCGCCAGGTCCCGGTAGACCCCGACGGTGCCGGTGCGCTGCAGGCCGACGCTCCAGCGCGGCTCGAGATGCTCGACCCCGACCGCGTATTGCAGGCCGGAATCGCCGCCGGAGCGGCTGCCCGACACCGCGGCGTTGACGGTGCCGAGCGTGCCGACGCCATAGACCACGCCGGCGCCGCCCAGGACCAGGTCGCGGCTGGTCTCGACATGACCCTCCAGGGTGAGACTGTCGTCGAGGCCATAGCGCAGCGAGCCGATGCCCACGAATCCGGAATAGTCGGAGCTGGCCTCGCCGTAGCGCCGGCGGATCGAGCCGGCCTCGAAGGAATAGTCGACGAAGCCTTCGCGCAGCAGGCTGCGGCTGGCATAGAAGGGCAACGTCTGCACCGTCTCGCGGCCCAGCGCATCGCGCACCACCACCCGGGCGTCGCCGCCGCCGGTCAGCACCGGCAGGCTGGTGATCTCGAACGGCCCCGGCTTCACCTCGGTCGAGAACTGCTTCACGTTGTTGACGTAGATGTCGACGGTGGACGGCACCGCGGCGTCTCCGCCGAAAGCCGGCACCGGGAAGGTGATAAGGTCGGGCCGCATCGTGAAGTCGCGGTCGACCTGGCCGCCGATCATCCGCACCGGCCGGGTCCAGGCCAGGCCGCCGCTGATGAAATCGCCCAGCCGGGTGCGGCGCAGCTCGCCGGGGTCGGAATAGGTCCAGGTGGAGTCCAGCCGGATCACCCCGTCATCCTGCCCGCTGCCGGTGCCGATATTGCCGAGGAAGCTGGTGTCGAGCACGCCGAGCGGGCCGAAGACGCGGCCTTCCACCACGCCGGAGCCGTAGCTCGAATCCTCGCCGCGGGTGCCGATCAGGTCGTAGTTGAGCAGCAGGCCGTAGGCGCTGTCGGCCTGGAGCACCCGGGTGTCGCGCGCGCCGATCTCCACCGGCTGGCGCCCCTCCTCCGGCAGGTCGATGCGCAGCGCCTGGGCCGGCTCGTCATAGTCGTAGCGCAGGCCGGGAACGGCGGACAGCGGCAGCAGCCCGTCCGCGGTGGGGTCGGCGCCCTCCGGCGGCCGCACGCCCACCGCCTGCAGCTCCTCCGGCGTCGCATAGAGGGTGCCATCGCGCTCCACGAAGCCCCCGATCAGCTGCTGGCCCTGGCCGTTGACGGTGACATCGAGATACAGGGCACGGTCCTCCGCCGTCGCCGGGGCGGCCGCCAGCCACCCGGCAGCCGCGAGCCCGGCGCCTGCCTTAAGGGCTGCCGTCCAGGGCGATCGTGGCATCGACCCCGCCCTGGTCTCCGGCGCCGCGCAGCATGATCTGACCGGCCCGGTCCAGCCCGCGCAGCGGAATCCGCCAGCGCTTCTCCTGGCCGGGCAGGACATAGCCACCGAAGGCCCGGCTGGCCGCGCCGCCGCGGGTGGCGATGACCAGCCCGTCGAACTTGGCGTGCCGGGTGCCGCCGTTGCGGGCCGCAAGCTCGACCATGCCGCCACCCGCCGGCCGGGCCGACCAGGAGATCTTGGCCTGCCCGGGGGCGGCCCCGGACACGAAGATCGGCAGCGACAGATGCAGCGCCAGGTTGATCTGCCCCGGCACGGGCACCGGGATCTCCTCGACCATCAGCCGGTAGCTTTTCTCCGCCGCCCCGGCGGAGGGCCGGCGCAGCAGCACGCGGATCACCTGCTCCCGCCCCGGCGGGATGGTGACGATCGGCGGGCTGGCGACCACAGCGTCGGTCGGGGCCAGCCGGTCGACGCCGCCGGGCTGCGACCAGTCGAAGGTCCGCAGCTGCACCGTCGCCGGCGCGGTGGCCCGGTTGGCCACGGTGATGGTCTGGGCCATCTGGCCCGCCGCGAAGTCGACCCCGAGCGGCGCCACCTCGAGCCCCCCGGCCCGGGCTGCCACACTGCCGAGGCACAGCGCGACCCAGGCCGCCGCGACAAGGACGCGGCGTCGGCGCATCGCCGTCATCGCCCGCCCCCGGTCAGTAGGTGACCGTGACGTTGATCGTGTCGAGATAGGCGTCGGGGGCGACGAACTGGCCGGCCGGAACGCGGCCGTAGACGGTCGAGATGATGGGGACGGCACCGGCGGTGAGGTTGACCGTGTCGGTGCCCACCGTGTTGCCCCAGTTCACGGTGCGGCCGCTGTCGCTGTACAGGAAGTAGTTCAGCCTGGCGGTGGTGACGGTGGTGCCCGACATCTGGCGCGTGGTCACGGTGGCGCCGGCCGCCCCGCCCGCATCGAGGCCGATGTCGTAGCCGGTGCCGGCGGTGCAGGTGACGGTGATCGTCGAGGTGGTCTCTGCGACCGTCGAGCTGGTGTAGTTGCCGAACGCCATCGGCGTCGCCACCACCGTGCAGAACTTCAGCACGGTCGCCGTCACCGCAAAGCTCGTGGTCGCCGTCGCGGCCTGGACAATACTGGCCGGCGCCAAGAATGCGATCGCCGCACCAATCAAAAAGCTCAACGAGACACGCACGTCTCTCTCCCGAATAGCTATCATAGAAATAACGCCTCGTCAGAAGCGCATATGCATAACGCCACAATCGGGACCACCTATCAAGAAGAACGAGACACTCAAATGAGTGTCTTGGCAGATAATTGTCCGATCTTAATCGGCGGACAACTGCCCGATTTAGGCAGAGGCTCCGCCGACGCCCGAAGAACTACATAATATGATATTCAATCTGAAGCAAAGATTGCCTGCGCAGCAAAGCCGTCCCTCTCTCTTCGGTGGGAGGATTTGCGGACGGTCAGGCGCGGGTACCGCCCACGGTCAGCCCGTCGATCCTGAGGGTCGGCTGGCCGACGCCGACCGGCACGCCCTGGCCTTCCTTGCCGCAGGTGCCGATGCCGGGGTCAAGCGCCATGTCGTCGCCGACCATCGACACCTTGGTCAGCGCGTCGGGCCCGTTGCCGATCAGGGTCGCGCCCTTCACCGCCGGGCCGATCCTGCCGTCCTCGATCAGATAGGCCTCGGAGGCGGAGAACACGAACTTGCCGTTGGTGATGTCGACTTGGCCGCCGGCGAAGTTGACGGCGTAGAGGCCGTTCTTGACCGAGGCCAGGATCTCCGCCGGCGACGTCTTGCCGCCGAGCATGATGGTGTTGGTCATCCGAGGCATCGGGTGGTGGGCGTAGCTCTGCCGCCTGCCGTTGCCGGTCGGCGCCATGCCCATCAGCCGGGCGTTCATCCGGTCCTGCATGTAGCCGACCAGGATGCCGTCCTCGATCAGCGTGGTGTTGCGGGTCGGCGTGCCCTCGTCATCCACCGTCAGGCTGCCGCGCCGGTCCGGCAGGGTGCCATCGTCGATCACGGTGACGCCCGGCGCCGCCACGCGCTGGCCCATCAGGCCGGAGAAGGCGGAGGTCTTCTTGCGGTTGAAGTCGCCTTCCAGGCCGTGGCCGATCGCCTCGTGCAGCAGGATGCCGGGCCAGCCGGAGCCGAGCACCACGGTCATCTCGCCGGCCGGCGCTTCGACCGCGTCCAGCCGCACCAGGGCCTGGCGCAGCGCTTCGTCCACCGCCGCCTGCCACTGCCCCGGCTCAAGGTAGAGATCGTAGCCGGTGCGGCCGCCGGCGCCGTGGCTGCCGCTCTCCATCCGGTCGCCGGCGCCGACCACGACAGAGACGTTGACCCGCACCAGCGGCCGGATGTCGGCGGCGTGGCGGCCGTCGGCGCGGATGATCCGCACCGCCTGCCAGTTGCCGCTGATCGAAGCACTGACCTGGCGCACCCGCGGGTCCCTGGCGCGGGCATAGGCGTCGATCTCGGCCAGGACCTTGACCTTGGTCTCGAACGGCACCGCCGAGAGCGGGTTGGCGTCGGTGTAGAGCTGCCGGTTGGTGCCCTGCGGCGGCTCGGCCAGGCTGCCGCCATGGCCGGCGCGGACCGCGCGCACCGTCTCCACCGCCCGCTTGACCGCATCCTCGCCGAGGGTCGAGGCATGGCTGTAGCCGGTGGTCTCGCCCGCCACCGCGCGCAGGCCGAAGCCTTGGCTGGTGTCGAAGCTGGCGCTCTTCAGCTTGCCGTCGTCCCAGCTCAGCCCCTCGGACTGGACGTATTCCAGGAACAGTTCGCCGTCATCGGCGCCCTGCAGGGCCTCGCCGACCAGCCGTTCGAGCCGGGCGCGGTCGAGCCCGGCCTGGGTGAAGAACAGGTCGTCGGTCTGGTCGAGGGCGCTCATGGCGGGATTCCGGTCAGCGGATCTGGACTCCAGACATAGTGCCGCCCGCCGGCCGGGGCCAGCCCCGATCGGCCGAATCGATGCGCAAGGGGATGCGACCATTTGCGTGACGGGCGCGACGGCACAGCCTGTTGTTGCCCCCGGGAACGCCCTGTATTTTCGCCCTGGCCAGGATTGGCCCGGCTTCGTGCGGCCGGCGATGTCGTAAGGGCTTCAACCCTTGCGGTTCCATCGCTATAAGGCCGGACGGAGTCCATTGCCGGCGACAGCCGGCATGGGCCATGGGTGGGAACGACAACGATAACGAAAGAGCGCACGGCATGCGATCGGGCAGACTGCGTGAATTGGCGGCAGGCGTGTCGGTCCTGCTTCTCCTCGGCACGGGCGCGGCCTTCGCCGACGGACCGCCGCACAACTGGCAGCTCGGCTTCCAGGAAGCAGCCTCGCCGGTCAAGGAGCAGATGGAGAGTTTCCACAACCTGCTCCTGGTCATCATCGTGGCGCTCACGGTGTTCGTGCTGGGGCTCCTGGTCTATGTGATGTGGCGCTTCAGCGCCGACCGCAACCCGGTGCCGTCGAAGACCGCGCACAACACCGTGATCGAGGTGATCTGGACGGTCGCACCCGTGCTGATCCTGCTGGTCATCGTGGTGCCGTCGTTCCGGCTGCTCTATGCCGGCGACCGCACGCCGAACCCCGAGATGACCCTGATCGCCCATGGCTACCAATGGTACTGGGGCTACGAGTATCCGGACCAGAAGATCGCCGAATACGCGAGCTACATGGTGAAGGACGGTGATCTGAAGCCGGACCAGGTGCGGATGCTGTCGGTCGACAACCCGGTGGTGCTGCCGGTCGACACCGACATCCAGATCCTGACCACTGCGGGCGACGTCATCCACTCCTGGGCGGTACCGGCCTTCGGCGTCAAGAAGGACGCGGTTCCCGGCCGGACCAACGAGACCTGGGTCCGGATCGACAAGCCGGGCGTCTATTACGGCCAGTGCTCGCAGCTGTGCGGCACCGACCACGCCTTCATGCCGATCGAGGTCCATGCGGTCAGCCGCGCGGATTTCGACAAGTGGGTCGTCGAGAAGGTCGGGCCGAACCCGGCCGAGAAGCCGAAGCTTCTGACCATGACCTGGGACGAGGCGCAGGCGCGCACCAAGCTGGCCCAGGCCGGCCAATAACCCCTAAGGCACGATCCCCATCGGGGAGTGATCCCACTCGGGGCCGCAGCCCCGACAGGCAACCCCGGACGGGGAAGAGGTTGACAACGATGGCTCACGCCGCAGCACACGGTCACGACGACCACCACCACGATCACAAGCCGGGCTTCTTCAAGCGCTGGCTGTTCTCGACCAACCACAAGGACATCGGCACGCTGTACCTGATCTTCGCGATCGTCGCGGGTCTGGTCGGCGGCGTGTTCTCGCTGATCATGCGGCTCGAGCTGCAGAATCCGGGGATGCAGTTCCTGGCCGACGGCCAGGAATGGAACGTCTTCGTCACCGCCCACGGCCTGACCATGGTCTTCTTCACGGTCATGCCGGCGATGATCGGCGGCTTCGGCAACTGGTTCGTGCCGATCATGATCGGCGCGCCGGACATGGCCTTCCCGCGGCTGAACAACATCTCGTTCTGGCTGCTGGTCCCGTCCTTCGCGCTCCTGATCGGCTCGGCCTTCGTCGGCCAGGGCGCCGGCACCGGCTGGACGATCTACCCGCCGCTGTCCGAGGCCGGGCAGCCCGGCATGTCGGTCGACATGGCGATCTTCTCGCTGCACCTCGCCGGCGCGTCCTCGATCCTCGGCGCGGTGAACTTCATCACCACCATCTTCAACATGCGCGCCCCGGGCATGACGCTGCACAAGATGCCGCTGTTCGTCTGGGCGATGCTGGTGACCGCCTTCCTGCTGCTGCTGGCCGTGCCGGTGCTGGGCGGCGCCATCACCATGCTGCTGACCGACCGCAACTTCGGCACCAGCTTCTTCAAGCCCGACGGCGGCGGCGACCCCCTGTTGTTCCAGCACCTGTTCTGGTTCTTCGGGCACCCCGAGGTGTACATCATGATCCTGCCGGGCTTCGGCATGATCAGCCACATCGTGTCGACCTTCTCGAAGAAGCCGGTGTTCGGCTATCTCGGCATGGCCTATGCCATGGTCGCGATCGGCGTGGTCGGCTTCGTGGTGTGGGCGCACCACATGTTCACCACCGGCATCGACGTCGACACCCGCGCCTACTTCACCGCCGCCACCCTGATCATCGCGGTGCCGACCGGCATCAAGATCTTCTCCTGGATCGCGACGATGTGGGGCGGGTCGATCGAGTTCAAGACGCCGATGCTGTGGGCGATCGGCTTCATCTTCCTGTTCACCATCGGCGGCGTCACCGGCGTGGTGCTGGCCAATGCCGGCATCGACACCGCCCTGCACGACACCTACTACGTCATCGCGCACTTCCACTACGTGCTGTCGCTGGGCGCGGTGTTCTCGATCTTCGGCGGCTTCTACTACTGGATCGGCAAGATGTCCGGCCGGCAGTACCCGGAGACCTGGGGCAAGATCCATTTCTGGATGACGTTCATCGGCGTCAACCTGACCTTCTTCCCGCAGCATTTCCTGGGCCTGGCGGGGATGCCGCGGCGCCAGCCGGACTATCCGGACGCATTCCACGGCTGGAACATGGTGTCATCCTTCGGCGCCTACATCTCGGTCGCGGCCGCCTTCCTGTTCGTCGGCATCGCCTTCTACACGATCCGCTACGGCCGCCGGGTGGAGAGCAACTACTGGGGCGAAGGCGCCACCACGCTGGAGTGGACGCTGCCGTCGCCGCCGCCCTTCCACCAGTTCGAGCAGCTGCCCCGGGTCAAGTGATCCGAGGCTGAGAAAAAGAGGAGACCGGGCCGGGGGGGGGGGGGGCGGGGACGGCGGCGGGCGGCGGGGGGGGGTGATTTGG
>NZ_JASATH010000242.1:0-10699 GCF_038440215.1 Inquilinus sp. OTU3971
CTCCCATTTGTGCTCCCCGCCGCGGCCGAACCCACCCCCCCCCCCCGGGCGGGGGGGGGGCGCTTCTTTTTGGCGGCTAGCCCTGGGCCGCGAGCTTGTCCTGGGTCCGGGTCGCGAAGTCGCCGGCGTCATGGCGCTCATGCAGCTGCTCCGACGGGTCGCCGCTGAGCCGGTTGACGATGCGGCCGCGCTTCACCGCCGGCCGCGCGTCGATCGCCTTGGCCCAGCGCTGCACATTCTTGTAGCTCTGCACGTCCAGGAACTCCGCCGCGCCATAGGCCCGGCCCAGGGCCAGGCCGCCGAACCAGGGCCAGTTCGCCATGTCGGCGATGGTGTACTGGTCGCCGGCCACGTATTCGGTCTCGGCCAGGCGCCGGTCGAGCACGTCGAGCAGGCGCTTGGCCTCCATGGCGTAGCGGTTGATGGCGTATTCGATCTTGGTCGGGGCATAGGCGTAGAAATGGCCGAAGCCGCCGCCGAGGAAGGGCGCGCTGCCCATCTGCCAGAACAGCCAGGACAGGGTTTCCGCGCGCTCGGCGCCCGCTTTCGGCAGGAAGGCGCCGAACTTCTCGGCGAGATGGACCAGGATGGCGCCGGATTCGAAGATCCGGATCGGGGTCGGACCGCTGCGGTCGACCAGCGCCGGGATCTTGGAGTTCGGGTTGATCTCGACGAAGCCGCTGCCGAACTGCTCGCCGTCCAGCTTGATCGGCCAGGCGTCATACTCGGCGCCGCTGTGGCCGGCCGCCAGCAGCTCCTCGAACATGATCGTGACCTTCTGGCCGTTCGGCGTCGCCAGCGAATAGAGCTGGAACGGATGGCGGCCGACCGGCAGCGCCTTGTCATGCGTCGGGCCGGAGATCGGACGATTGATGTTGGCGAACTGGCCGCCGCTCGGCTTGTCCCAGGTCCAGACAGTCGGCGGCGTGTACTCGGAATTGCTCATTCTCTTGGCTCCCGATGGGGCGGAGAGGGAATTGCGGCGTTCGTTGGCGCTTCGACCCTAGACCGCGATCGCCGCGGAATGAAGCGTTTCCGTTGCCATCACGTTCATGGTCTGGGTTTGTTCCGTTCGCAGGGCGAGGCCGGTGCATGGTCGGCGGCCGTGTAGCGCAGCAGCAGGCGCTGCAGCCGGCCGCGGCTGCCGTCGGCGGAGAAGTCGACCGCGGTCAGCGCCACCTGGGCCGAGGGGAAGCGCCACAGTCGGGTCACCAGGCCGGATTCGACGACGCAGTTCTCGGCCGGCGGGCCCAGCCGGGCGTGCAGGTCGTTGACGAAGGATTGCAGCTCCTCCGGGCCGGGGATCGGCGGGCGCCGCTCGAACAGGATCTGGACCAGCCTTCCGTCCTGGCGCGCCAGCTCCGGCACCAGATCGAAGGCGATGCCGCCGACCACCACGTTCTGCACCATGCGCTCGGCATAGAGCGGCCCGAAATCCCAGGGCGGCGACAGCGGCACGGCCTGCGGCAGAGCCGCGTCGACCTGCTGCGCGGACATGCCCCAGGTCAGGCTGTCCCAGCCGCGGATGTCGGCCTCCGCAGCGACGGCGGGGGACGCCAGGAGAAACAACCAGGCCAGGGCCGGCGCGAGGGCCAGTCCGAGGCGGCGGCCCCTCATCCCCGATGCACGATATGCGGCCGCGGCCCGTCGATGCGCGGCCAGCGGATGAAGGCGATGACCCAGAGCACGATCACGTCGAGATAGGGCACCAGGAGCAGGATCGACCACAGCGGCGTCACCCGCGCCTTGACCAGCGCATAGGCGGCGAAGCTCATCAGCAGCACGATGTAGACGCCGATGACGAGGTTGGCGCCCCAATGCGGCAGGGACGCCATCCAGCCGGGGCCGTAGAACGACGACAGCGCCTCGAGCACATCGCTCATCGCTTCCCCTCCCCCAGCGCCGCCACCACCGGCCAGCGCCGGAACAGCAGCACGGCGAAGACCAGCATGACGCCGACATGCGGCACCAGCGCCAGCAGGGCCCAGCCGCGGGCCAGGCCGGCGCGGCCCAGCATGCGGGCCAGCGCCGGCATCGCCAGCAGGGCGAAGAGCAGCGCCCAGGCGCCCGGGGTCTGGAAGAATTCGGCGAGGGTCATGCTGAGCGGAAGCCCCGGTGGATCAATGCACAGCGGCCGCTGGCGTGACGGCGGCGCGGGCCGAGGCGCGCTGGCGCACGCTGTCGGACTTCAGCTGGCCGCAGGCAGCGAGGATGTCGCTGCCACGCGGGGTCCGGATCGGGCTGGCATAGCCGGCCTCCATCAGGATGTCGGCGAAGCGCTCGATCGCGTCGGGCGTCGAGCATTCGAAGGGCGCGCCCGGCCAGGGGTTGAAGGGGATCAGGTTCATCTTCGCCGGGATGCCCTTGAGGATGCGCACCAGCTGGCGCGCATCGGCCGGGGTGTCGTTGACGTCCTTCAGCATCACATATTCGAAGGTGATGCGGCGGGCGTTGTTGACGCCGGGATATTCGCGGCAGGCGTCCAAGAGCTCCTTGACCGGGTACTTCTTGTTGATCGGCACGATCTGGTCGCGCAGCTCGTCGGTCACCGCATGCAGCGACACCGCCAGGTTGACGCCCAGCTCCTCGCCGCAGCGCTTCATCATCGGCACCACCCCGGCGGTCGACAGGGTGATGCGGCGGCGCGACAGGGCGATGCCCTCCGGGTCCATCACCAGCTTCAGCGCGCGCTTCACATTCTCGAAATTATACAGCGGCTCGCCCATGCCCATCATGACGATGTTGGTGAGCTGGCGGTCATCCCCTTCCCGCCCCCAGTCCTCGAGGATGTCGCGGGCCAGCATGACCTGGCTGACGATCTCCGACGCCTCGAGGTTGCGCACCAGGCGCTGGGTGCCGGTGTGGCAGAACTTGCAGGTCAGGGTGCAGCCGACCTGGGAGGAGACGCAGAGCGTGCCGCGGTCCTCCTCCGGGATGTGGACCGATTCGATCTCCTGCCCGTCTGCCGTCCGGGCCAGCCATTTGCGGGTGCCGTCGAAGGATTGCTGCTGCCGCACCACCTGCAGCCGGTCGAGGGCGAAGCCGTCCGCCAGCTTGGCGCGCAGGCCCTTGGCCATGTCGCTCATCGCCTGGAAATCGGTGGCGCCGCGCTTGTACATCCAGCCGAACAGCTGGCGCGCGCGGAATGCCGGCTCGCCCAGGCCGGCCAGCGTCTCCGCCAGCTCGGCACGGTCGAGCCCGACCAGATTGATGCGGCCGTCGGCGCGGGGCGCCGGCGGCGCAAAGGTGGTGGCGTGCGTTTCGATACCCATGGGACCTCCGGAAGGCCCTGTCGGCCCGTCCGATAATGCTACTGGAGCGGCCGTCTGGCGGCGATGTCTCCGCTTCCGGTGCTCACGGACCAATGTCCGCTGCGCGCCGGTTCTCGACCTCACCACCAGCCGACTCGCCCCAGCGCATTCTCGGACGGGCCTTCAAATGGCGACGGCCCCTCACCAAGGGAAGGGGCCGCGCTGTTTTACATCAACGGATGCGATCTGACGACTGCGGGGGTAAGGGAAGTGCGGTCAGGCGCCGCAGGCTTTGTTGATCTCGCCCAGCGCCGCCGAGATGCCGGCGAGGGAGAAGGTGTAGTTGGTGCCGGTGCCGCGCGAGGAGGTGGCCTTGACCGTCAGGGTCGAGCCCGCCTTCATCGCATTGACCAGCGCGTCATCCGCCGCGGCGTCGCGCGACCAGGCGGTGTTGCCGTCGGTGAACAGCTGGAAGTTCTTGCCGCCGATCGTGGCGACAACGTCGGCGCCCTGCTTCAGCGTGTAGCCGACCTGCAGGCTGACCACGTTCCTCTGCTTCTCCGCCGGCCGGTTGGTGACCAGGATGAAGACGTCGCCATGGCGGACATTGGCGGGCTCGGACTTGGTCGGCTTGCTGGCGATGTAGCAGGCCTTGCCGCCGTTCTCGCTGAACTGGAAGGCGTGCCAGTCGCGGCTGGAGGAGATGTACTGCACGTTCTGCGCCGAGGCCGTTCCCGGCAGGACGACGCCGGCCGCCATGGCGAGACCGGCCACGGCACCGAGGACAAACTTGCGAGGACGGGTTCTCAGCATAGCGCCACTCTGATTCGGGGTTGCAAGGCTGGACGACGCGGCCCGATGCGACCCCACGACATACATGGATTTGCGCGCGACGGGAACCACCCGAACGCATACTGCGTTGTTAATCGCGCATCCTACCGGCTGGCCGCCGCGCGCGTCCGATCCAATCTCCCCAACAGGCCGTTCGAGCGCGGACTCATCCCCGCCCCGCAAGGGGAGGGAGAGTGGAAGGCTGGGGCGGGTGAAACGACTGGCAGGGGGCGCCGCGGCGGCGATCAACCGTCGTCCGGCGTTCGCTCTGCGTCGTCGTCCGGCTCGTCGTCCGGGTCGTCTTCCCAGGGCGGCCGGTCGAGCCGGGTGCTGGTGTCGTTGTCGAACCAATAGAACGGGCCGCCCATGATGGACCGGCGGCGCGAGTAGCGGGCGTAGTCCCGCCCGGTGCGCGGCCAGAAGCGCAGCCCGTGCTCGTCGTTCGCGCTGGCGTCCTTGGCCGGCGCCTGGGCCTTGGCGTGCGGGTCGGCCATCAGGATGAATTCGGGCTGGACATCCATGTCTCGGCAGAGGCGGAGGACGATCTCCTCGATCGGATGCTCGGCCAAGACGAGGGCGGCGTCGATGTCCTCCTTCTCCAGCAGCCGCCCCCACATGTCGGTCGTGGCCAACAGCCTCTCGCCGTCGTCGAAGTTGGGGTCGGTGGTGATCGAGCTGGTGACGATTCGGGCCACCTGCCGCCGGCGCCGCACCTTCTCCTCGGCCTGGGCGCGGGCTTCGGCAGCGGCCTGGTCCGCCGCCTCGCGGCGCTTGCGGGCGAAATGGGCCTTGAGCGCCAGGGTGTGGCGGATGCCGCGGGCGACGCGGTCGAGGGAGAGTTCGAGGTCCTTGACCGTGGCGGCGTCGCCGGCCTTGATCGCGGCCAGGGAGGCGGCATGCATGGCCTCGGCGCGCTCCATCGCCATCTCGGCCAGCCGGTCGAGCATGCGCCCGGCCCGCTCGGCATCGGCCCGATCGGGGTCCGGTGCGGCGGGCTGCGGGGTGGAGACGGAGTGCGCCTTCTTCATAGAACGTATCATGAACCAGAATCGCCGGTTAACACAATTGCACATTGTGTTAACCGGCGGATTCTCAGGGAATCCGCGGCGTTCCGAGAGCGATGGAACAGCAGCCCGGGGCGCAGCGCCCCCCGGGCTGCTGATGATCACAGCACGAAATCCGCTGCCGTGAGGGCGTGGTCGGCATAGACCGTGATGATCGCATCCACGGTCTTGTCGCCGGTGGTCTCGAGATAGACGCCCTGGCGGCCGTCTTCGAACTCCACCGCCCGGCAACTGCCCGGAGCCGGCGTGCCACGGCAGTTCGGCGGAGCCGGGCGGCACGGAACGGCAATCGATTGCCGGATAATGGCAACGTTACCGCCCTTTGCAACAGCTTTTTCCCGGGTCTAATGGAATGGCTTTCGCTCCAGCGTATCGGCCCCCGGTTGCTCGCGACGGCACGTCGCCGCGGGACCGCATGGCCGGCGGCAAATGGGAAAGATCGCGCAGGATTATGGCCAGGCGGCTCCGGGACAGTCAGACGTTCGGACCCCTCATGCGCGATGTCGCGCGGCTGGCCGGCGTCGCGACATCGACGGTCAGCCGCGCCCTCGCCGATCCCGGCCGGGTCAACGAGAAGACGCGCTGCCGGATCGTCGCGGCGGTCGAGCAGCTCGGCTACGTCCCCAACGCCGCCGCCCGGAACCTGCGGGTCGGCACGTCCAACATCGTCATGGCCATCCTGTCGGAGCCGGCGATCGCCAACGGCGCCTCGCAGATCGTCCCCGAGGTGCTGCAGAGCGTCGCCTCCACCCTCTCGGACAACGGCTTCAGCCTGCTGATCGCCGGCCGCAACCGATCGGCGGCGGCGGAGCAGCACATTCCCGACCTGGCGGTCGGCGGCATCGTCCGCGGCGCCATCCTGATCGGCGCCGCGGAGCTGCCGCCGCATGGCCAGCGGTCGCTCGCCAATGCCGGCATCCCGATCGTGTCGGTGCTGCAGGACCGCAGCGCCGCCGGGATCCCGAGCGTGATCGCCGACGACCGCCAGGCCATGCGCGAGGGGGTGCGGCACCTGATCGGCCTCGGCCACCGGTCGTTCTTCTATATCGCCGGGCCGGAGGGCAGCTATCACGAGGCCGAGCGGTTCGGCGGGCTGGCCGAGGCGCTGGCGGCGGCCGGCCTGCCCGACCGGGCGGTGGTCCGCCACGGCGGCGGCCATGCGTTCCAGGACGGCTTCCCGAGCGGCGTCGACGCCGCCCGGGCCTATCTGGCGCTGACGCCGCGCCCGACGGCGGCGGTCGCCTGCTGGGACGACGCCGCGATCGCCTTCATGAGCACGGTCCGGTCGCAGGGCCTGGCCGTGCCCCGCGACCTGTCCATCCTGGGCTTCGACGGCGTTCCGGTCGGCGCTTTCTGCGAGCCGCCTTTGGCCACGCTGCGGCAGCCGACGGCGAGCCTCGGGGCCAAGGCCGCGGAGATCCTGCTGCAGCTGCTGGACGGCGACGCCGCCGATCCGCCGCTGAAGACGACGCTGCCGAACCAGCTGCTGCTGCGGGCCAGCACGGCCGCCCCGAGGAGCGCCGGCCGCAAGGTCGCCAAGTCGCACTGACGGGGCCGGCTGCGGCCTGCAGGACCCCGGGACATCGTTCGCGGGGTTCAGATCGCCCCGGTGCCGCGCCAGCCGACCAGCGCGCCCTCGTCCTCCAGCAGGTGCAGGCGCTGGGCCGCGACCCGGCCGAACTCCAGCACCAGCGCCTTGCGCCGGGGCGGCGGCAGGCGGTGCTCCGGCGGCGGCCGCAGCAGCACCGCGTCGAAGCCGTCGGCGACGATCAGGCCGCATTCCGGGCCGATCAGCTCCTGCGGGAAATCCTCCGGCACGGCGAAGCAGAAGCGGTCGCAATAGGCGGCGTAGTTCGGCCATTTGCGGTCGCCGCGGAAATCGGCGATCGAGACCTTGACCTCGACCAGGGTGATGCCGCCCGCCCCGTCGAGCGCGAGGATGTCGGCGCGGCGGCCGTCAGGCAGCCCGAATTCCGGCAGGCTGGCCTGGCCGGCGGCGGCGAACCAGCGGCGCACCCCGCGCGTGACCTGCGCCGTCTGCAGCCGGGCCAGGGAGTCCATGTTGCTTCTTTGTTCCATGCTGGGACCATCCTAGACTCCGTCGGGGCCTGCCGCCAAGGGGGAAGGATCGGTCTTGAAATGGTCAGAATTTTGCCACGCCCCTCACTGAATCTGTCGGGACAATGGGTGTTACCTGTGACACAGTTACAAAGCTCGGAATGATTTATTCAATTACGGGTCCTTGAGGGAGTCCAGTTCGCTTTCCGGTAGCGGGCCGCTCTGCTTCTCGATCAGTATATGCCGGTATATAGATGTCGGCCTCGGGCTGTGGGGCCCGGGCACGCCGACGGGGGACAAAAGATTATGGCGAAGACCGAATCGACACCGCCGAGCGCCGCCCGCCAGGCCCTGAGATCCGTCAGACCCTGGTTCCTCGTGGCGGCGGGGTTCAGCTTCGTCATGAACCTGCTGGTGATGGTCTCGCCGCTCTACTCCTACCAGCTGTTCGACCGGGTGCTGGGCAGCGCCCATGTCGAGACGCTGGTCTTCCTGACTTTGGTCGCCGGCTTCGCCTTCATCATCCTCGGCTGGATCGACGGGCTGCGCTCGGCCCTGCTGGCCCGGATCGGCACCCGGTTCGAGCGCCAGCTCGCCGGCACGCTGGTCGAGACCGGGGTCAACGGCGCCGTGCTGGGCGCGCCGGTGGGCGGCCAGGCGCTGCGCGACCTGTCGCAGATCCGCGCCTTCATCGGCGGCCCGGCGATCGGGCCGCTGTTCGATGCCCCCTGGGCGCCGGTCTTCATCATCGTCATGTTCATGCTGCACTGGCTGCTCGGCGTCACCGCGCTGATCTCCGCCCTGGTGCTGTTCGGGCTGGCGCTGGCCAACGAGAAGATGCTGCGCGGCCCGACCACCGAGGCCAACAAGCTGCAGGTCACCGCCCAGCGCCAGGCCGAAGGCGCCATCCGCAGCGCCGAGACGGTGCGCGCCATGGGCATGCTGCCGGCGCTGCTGACCCGCTGGCGGAAGGACCAGGAGGCGGCGCTGCAGGGCCAGGAGAAGGGCGCCGACCTGTCGTCGATCATCGGCGGCTCCTCGAAATTCGTCCGCATCTTCGTGCAGAGCCTGGTGATGGGCGTCGGCGCCTATCTGCTGCTGAAGGGCGAGCTGACCTCGGGCGGCATGATCGCCGGGTCGATGATCCTGTCCCGCGCGCTGGCCCCGGTCGAGCAGGCGATCAGCTCCTGGCGCCAGTTCATCAGCGCCCGCCAATCCTATGAATCGATCGAGAAGATCCTGTCCGCCCTGCCGAAGCGCAAGGAAGGGCTGACCCTGCCGCCACCGTCGGGCAAGGTGCAGATCGACAAGCTGGTCTTCGTGGCGCCGCAGGGCAAGGCCCCGATCATCAAGCGCGTCAGCTTCGAGATCGCGGCCGGCGAGGCGCTGGGCGTCGTCGGCCCCTCGGCCTCGGGCAAGAGCACGCTGTGCCGCCTGCTGTGCGGCATCTATCCGCCGACCGACGGCGCGGTCCGCCTCGACGGCGCCGATCTCGGGCAATGGTCGCCGGAGACGCTGGGGCCGCATCTCGGCTACCTGCCGCAGGTGGTCGACATCTTCCCCGGCACGGTGGCCGAGAACATCGCCCGCATGGGCCAGGTCGACTCCGAGCAGGTGGTGGCGGCGGCGCAGCTGGCGGGCGTGCACGACATGATCGTGCGGCTGCCGCAGGGCTACGACACCCCGATCGGCGACGGCGGCGTGCCGCTGTCGGGCGGCCAGCGCCAGCGCGTCGGCCTGGCCCGCGCCGTGTTCGGCCAGCCCAAGCTGGTGGTGCTGGACGAGCCCAACTCCAACCTCGATGCGGATGGCGAGGCCGCGCTGATGGGCACGATCGCCGGGCTGAAGGCCCAGGGCACGACGGTGGTCATCGTCGCCCACCGGCCGCAGATCCTGGCCGATGCCGACCGCCTCCTGGTGATGCGCGACGGCGAGATCGCCTTGCTTGGACCGCGGGCCGAGGTTCTGGCCCGCATCGCTGGACCACGTGCCGCCGACACGACGCCGGCGCCAAAGGGAAGTTCGGAAAATGTCGCTTACCCCTCAGGAGCCTGGACAGCCACTGCCGCCGGCCGTCCGCAGCAGCCCCCGCCTGCCCGCTCCGCTGGATGACACACCGGCGACGCTGAAGCGCAACGCGTACGGCCTGAACCGCCTGAGCCTGATCGGCGGCGTCGTGATCGGCGTCTTCGTCTTCGGCTTCGGCGCCTGGGCCGCGGTGGCCCCGCTGGCCAGCGCCGCGATCGCTATGGGCGTGGTCAGCCCGGAGGGCAACAAGCGCACGGTGCAGCATCTCGAGGGCGGCATCATCCGCGAGCTGGCGGTCAAGGACGGCGCCGAGGTCAAGGCCGGCGACACGCTGCTGGTGCTGGATTCGACGCGCGACCTGGCGACCTTCGATTCGGTGCGCATCCAGCGCCTGGCCGACATCGCGGCGCTGACCCGGCTCGACGCCGAGCAGGCCGGCGCGGCGTCGCTCGTCATGCCGCAGGAGGTGCTGGACGAGGCGGCGAAGAATCCGGTCGCCGCGGCCCTGGTCAAGGCGCAGGAGGAGCAGTTCACCTCCCGCCGCGAGTCGATCCTGGGCCAGAAATCGGTGCTGGAGCAGCGCGTCCAGCAGAGCCGCGCCGACATCGAGGGGCTGCGCGCCCAGATCACCTCGTCCGACACCCAGCTCGGCCTGATCCAGGAGGAGATCAACGGCGTCGCGCCGCTGGTCGCCAAGGGGCTGGAGCGCAAGACCCGCCTGCTGCAGCTGCAGCGCGCCCAGGCCCAGATCATCGGCCAGAAGGCGTCCGACATCTCCTCCATCGCCAAGGCCGAGCAGACCGTCGGCGAAAGCCAGATGCGGATGCTGGCGCTGGACAGCGACTTCCGCGACAAGATCGCCGAGGAGCGCTCCACCACCCAGAAGGAGCTGGCCCAGCTCGAGGAGAAGATGCGCTCCGCCGGCGACGTGGTCGGCCGCACGCGGATCGTGGCGCCGGTCGACGGCATCGTGGTGAACCTGAAGTACCACACGCTCGGCGGCGTGATTCAGCCGGGCGCCCCGATCCTGGAGATCGTGCCGAAGAACGAGAGGCTGGTGATCGACGTGCAGGTGCAGCCGAACGACATCGACACGGTGCGCGAGGGGCAGTCGGCGCTGATCCGCTTCACCGCCTACCACCAGCGCAACATGCCGCGGATCGACGGCAAGGTGATCTATGTCGCCGCCGACAGCACCCAGGACGAGCAGACCCGGCGTTCCTACTTCCTGGCCAAGGTCGAGGTCGACCCGACCCTGCTGAAGCAGGTGGCGCCGCAGGTCAACCTGTCCGCCGGCATGCCGGCCGAGGCCTCGATCCAGACCGGCACCCGCACCGCCCTGCAATACGCGGTCGACCCGCTGGTCCACGCCTTCCAGCGCAGCTTCGTCGAGGATTGAGGCGGCGCGACCTCCGGACTCGATTGCGACACGGAGGCCGCCCCCCCCCCCCCCCGGGGGGGGGGGGG
>NZ_JASATH010000243.1:0-10667 GCF_038440215.1 Inquilinus sp. OTU3971
GCCCCCCCCCGATTCCAGGCCGATCGACAGGCGGATCACCTCCGGCCCGGCGCCGGCGGATTTCAGCCCCTCCGGCGTCAGCTGGCGGTGGGTGGTCGAGGCCGGGTGGATGATCAGCGACCGGGCGTCGCCGATATTGGCCAGGTGGCTCAGCAGCTCCACCCCCTCCACCACCTTCACGCCGGCGTCGAAGCCGCCCTTGACGCCGAAGGTGAAGACGGCGCCGGCGCCGCGCGGCAGGTATTTCTGCGCCAGCGCGTGGTATTTCGACGACGGCAGCCCGGCATAGTTGACCCATTCCACCGCCGGGTGGGTGGACAGGAACTCCGCCACTTTCTGCGCATTCTCGATGTGCCGGTCCATGCGCAGCGACAGCGTCTCGATGCCCAGCAGGGTCAGGAAGGCGTTGAGCGGCTGCTGGTTGACGCCGAGGTCGCGCAGGCCGACGGCATGGCCGTAGAAGGTGTAGGCCAGGTCGCCGAAGGTCTCGTGGAAGCGCAGGCCGTGATAGCCCGGCTCCTCGCCGGTCAGGCCCTTGAACTTGTCCGACTGGGCCCAGTTGAAGCGGCCGGAATCCACGACCACGCCGCCGATCGAGGTGCCGTTGCCGGACAGGAACTTGGTGGTGGAGTGGACGATGATGTCGGCGCCGTATTCGATCGGCCGGCACAGATAGGGCGTCGCCATGGTGTTGTCGACGATCAGCGGCACGCCGAGCTCCTGCGCCACGCGCGCGATCGCCTCCAGGTCGCTGACCACGCCGCCCGGATTGGCCAGGCTCTCGACGAAGATCGCCCGGGTCTTGTCGTTGGCGGCGCGGCGGAGGTTGTCCGGGTCGTCGGCGTCGACGAAATGGGTGGTCCAGCCGAAGGCGCGCTTGAAGCTGTTGCCGAGCTGGTTGATCGACCCGCCATACAGCTTGTTGGCGGCGACGATCTCGGCTCCCGGCTCCATGAACGGGAACAGGGCCAGCAGCTGCGCGGCGTGGCCGGAAGCCGTGGCGATGGCGCCGACCCCGCCCTCGAGCGAGGCCAGCCGCTCCTCCAGCACC
This sequence comes from Inquilinus sp. OTU3971, assembly GCF_038440215.1. Taxonomy (NCBI): domain Bacteria; kingdom Pseudomonadati; phylum Pseudomonadota; class Alphaproteobacteria; order Rhodospirillales; family Rhodospirillaceae; genus Inquilinus; species Inquilinus sp. OTU3971. Next base: position 1,052 of record NZ_JASATH010000243.1, read on the forward strand.
GAGACGGTCGGGTTGGTCAGCCGGCTGTAGATGAAGCCCAGCTTCTGCAGGTTGAACAGCGAGGCGGCGTGGTCGACATCCTCGAACACATAGGAGGTGGTCTGGTAGATCGGCGTCTGCCGCGCCCCGGTGGTCGGGTCCGGCCGCGCGCCGGCATGGATCGCCAGCGTCTCGAAGCCCGGGCCGCCCCCTGGGTTGTCGTTCTCGGACATGATCCTCACCCTCGTTTCTGAATCTTCGACGAAATCACGCGCGACGAGGTGCCCATCCAGCTCAGCTCGCCGTTCAGCCGCGCCCATTCGATCTTCGGGCAGCGGTTCATCACCACCTGGATGCCGGCGGCCTCCGCCTTCGCCGCGGCGGCGTCGTTGCGCACGCCGAGCTGCATCCAGATCACCTTGGGCCGCACCGGCAGGGCCAGCGCCTCGTCGACCACCCCCGCCGCGGCCTCGCTGTTGCGGAAGATGTCGACCATGTCGACCGGCACCGGCACGTCCGCCAGCCGGGCGTAGACCGTCTCCTTCAGGATGGCCTGGCCGGCGACGCCGGGATTGACCGGGATGACGCGGTAGCCCTTGCCCTGCAGATAGGTCATGGCGAAGTAGCTGGGCCGGTTCCAGTTCGGGCTGGCACCGACCATGGCGATGGTCTTCACCCCGCGCAGAATGCCGCGGAGATAGGCGTCCTCGTAGCGCTCGTGATCCATGTTGAGATCAGCGCCCCTGCCAGACGGGCGGGCGCTTCTCGATGAAGGCGTCGATGCCTTCCTCGGCATCGCGGGCCAGCATGTTCCGCACCATCACCTCGCTCGCATATTCATAGGCGGCCTGCAGCCCCAGCTCGGCCTGCTCGTAGATCGCCTCCTTGCCGATCGCCAGGGTCAGCGGCGACTTTGCCGCGATCTGCCGGGCCAGAGCCATTGTCTCCTCGGCCAGCCGGGCCGCCGGCACCACCCGGTTGACCAAGCCCAGCTCGCGCGCCCGGTCGGCGGTCACGGCGTCGCCGGTCAGCAGCATCTCCATCGCCGGCTTGCGGCCGACGGCGCGCGACAGGGCGACCATGGGGGTGGAGCAGAACAGGCCGATATTCACCCCCGGCGTGGCGAAGCGCGCCTCGGCGGAGGCGACGGCGAGGTCGCAGGTGGCGACCAGCTGGCAGCCGGCGGCGGTGGCCATGCCCTGGACCTGGGCGATCACCGGCTTGGGCAGCCGGGTGATCGCCAGCATCAGGGCCGAGCACTCGGCGAAGACACGCTCGTAATGCTCGCGGCCGGGATCGGCGCGCAACTCCTTCAAATCGTGGCCGGCGCAGAAGGCCGGGCCGGATGCCGCCAGGATCACCACCTTGACCGACTCGTCCTGACGGATCGCCTGGAGCTCGGTCTCCAGCGTCAGCATCAGCTCCAGCGACAGGGCGTTGCGCGCCGCCGGCCGGTTCAGGGTCAGCACGGCGACGCCGTCGGCATCCTGCCGCAGCAGCAGGGCGTCCTCCGCCGGAGAGACGGCGGGCAGCGGTTCGGCGGACATGGCGGTTCCTCGGGACCGGTCGGTGCGGCACGCACTCTACCCCGACGCCCGGAGGATGAAACAGCCACGATGTCTTTCCGGCACCATCGCCCGGCGGCCGGCCGGTCAGCCGGTGTCGGGTTTGTCCGGGTCTTTGCCGCCGCCGTGGAAGTCGATGCCGAGGGAGCGGCAGAGGCGGGCGGCGTCCGGGGCCGGCGGCTCGGCGTCGATCAACGCCTCGATGTCGGGCTCCGCGAGCCGGGCCTCGATCCCGGCCTGGACGCTGGCGGCCTTGTCGCGGTCGGAGATGAGGTCGAGGGTCTGCCGCATCAGCTCGTGCAGCCGGGCCCGGCGCCGCTCGCGGATCTCGGCCGGGGTGCCGGTCGGCGGCGGCGGATAGGGCGGGTCCGACCAGTCGGCGGCCCGGCGGCGCCATTCGTCGGACAGGCCGAGGCCGCAGGCCAGGCCGGTGATGACCGCGCCGACCGGCCGGTCCTCGATCCGGTCGTCCTCGTCGCGATAGAGCTCGTCGAGCCGCTCATCCAGCTTGTTGGTGCGGCAATCGGCCTCGTCGAGGTCTTGGGTCGACTGGGCGGGATCCCAGATCAGGGCATAGAGGGCATCGGTGACATGGTCGCGCTGGCGGGCGCGGCGGGCCTTTCGGTCGGCCTTGTCGCCGGCGCAGAGGTCGGCGGCGGCGCGGCTGCGCAGGGCCAGGGAGCGCTGCACCGAGCGGGAGAAGCGGCTGAAGGCCAGCCCGGCCTCCTGCGCCTCGGCCCGGGCCGCTTCCATCGTGGCCGCGTCGGCCTTGGGCTGGGCGGCGCGGACCTGCGCGGCCCGGGCCTGCGCTTCAATGGCGCGGGCGCCTTCGGCCTCGGCCAGCTGCATGGCGATCTCGGCCAGGCGCGTGAGCATCTGGACCTGCTGCAGCGCGAGGCTGCGGCAATAGGCCTGGATGTCGAGATCTGCTGATGCTGTCTTCATAGAACATATCATGAACGAAATGGGCGGCGAGCGCAATGAGCATTGCGTTTACAACTCGTCCCTGGACCGCTGCGGGTGGCGGCAAGCCGATCACCATGGCCCTACGCGTCTCGCGAGGGGTGGTGCGAGCCGACGCTTGCGGCCGGCGCCCCGCTCCGCCCTACTGGCGGAAACCGGAAGGGGAGGGGGCGATGCAGCCGGCGATCGAGGCGGAGGTGATGGAGGCGATCATCCGCGAGGGCGTGCCACTGATCGGCGCTTTCGGGGTGACGGTCGCGGCGCTGGGGGCGGGCACGGCGACGCTGGTGATGCCCTGCCGCGAGGATTTCGTGCGGCCGGGCGGCACCATCACCGGCCCGGCCCTGTTCGGCCTGGCCGATGTCGCCCTCTACGCCGCGGTGCTCAGCAGGGTCGGGCGGGTCGAGCTGGCGGTCACCACCTCGATGGCGATCAACTTCCTGCGCCGCCCGGCGCTGGTGCCGGTGATCGCCGAGGCCCGCCTGCTCAAGCTCGGCAAGCGCCTGGCCTATGGCGAGGTGCTGCTGTTCTCCGAGGGCGAGGACGAGCCGGTGGCCCACGCCACCGGCACCTACTCGATCCCGCCGCGTGGGTAAGGGCAGCAATCCCAAGGAACGGCCCCTATTGTCCGGAAAACGCCGATTTTGCTAAAATCCGGTGGCGGAAAGCTTTCCGATCGGGGGACGGAATGGATCGGGCGGACGCGATCCTGGAAGCGGTGCAGCGGACCTACGATGCCGCGGTCACGCCGCGGGAGTGGCCGGGTGCGCTCGAAGCCATCACCGACACCACACGGGGCCTGCGCGGCTTTCTGGTGGTCGAGAATCATGCCCGGGGTGGCCTCGATATGTGCCATATGGCCCGCCACGACCCGCTGCATCTGAGCCGGTTCGCCGCTGCGGCCGAGGCCGGCATGCTGCCGTCCTGGATGGTGGGCATGCCCGTCGGACGGGCGCTTCGCGCCTCCGACATGGAGACCGACAGCGACTATGCCCGGTCCGCCTTCTACAACGAAGTGGTCCGGCGCAACGGCTGCTTCTACGGCGCCGTGGCGCAGGTGGAGAGCACGCCGAGCTTTCGCGGCTACATCACCATCTGCCGCGGCCAGGGGCGGGAGGATTACAGCGATGCCGATGTCGCGGCGCTGCAGATGGTCATACCCCACCTGACCCAGGCCCTGCGGCTGAGGCGGCATCTGGGCGACGCCGACCTGCACGCGGCCCAGGGCGAGGCGGTGCTCGACCAGCTGACGATCGGCGTCATCCTGACCGATGCCGCGGCCCGGCCGGTCCATCTCAACCGCCGCGCCGAGGCCATCATCGCCCGGGCCGACGGCCTGCTCGTGGAACCGTCCGGGATCGCCGCGGCCAGGCCGGACGAGACCCGCCGGCTGCGCGAGGCGATCGCCCTGGCCGCCGCGGCCGGCGCCGCGACTGCCGGGCTCGGCGCTGCGGCCCGTGCCGCCGCCGCAGGCGCCCGGATGCTGATCTCGCGCCCGTCCGGGCGCCGTCCGCTGGTGGTGGCGGTGATCCCCTTCCGGACCGATGCCGTCGAGTGCCGTGGCGGGCGGACCGCGCGGGTCGCGGTCTTCGTCTCCGATCCCGACCGTATCGACGCTCCGGCGGCCGCCGTGGTGCGGGAGCTGTTCGGCCTCACGGCCGCGGAGGCCGAGGTGGCCGTCGAGATCGGCCGCGGCGAAGGGCTGCAATCCGTCGCCGACCGGCTGTCGATCGCGGTCACCACGGCCCGCACCCACTTGGCCCACATCTTCGACAAGACCGGGACCAGCCGCCAGGCGGAGCTGGTGCGCCTGCTGCTGGGATGCCAGCAGCCGCCGCTGGCCGGCGAGTGATCGGCAGGCCGGGCAGATTTCTCCGATCCCGCCGCCTGGCTAACCGGCAAGCCAGTTATGGCGGGCTGCCACAATCCGGTCCCGAGGATTGCCATCTTCCGCCCGTCTTGTGCCCCCCTTTGCGCGTTCGCGTGATTTCCCGTGGGGCAGTCGAGCATGTTGGCCGAAGCGGTTTCTGGAGCGGTCGAGCGGATCTATGACGCGGCCCTGCGGCCGGAGGGATGGGCGGACGGCCTCGACGCCGTGCGCGGGCTGGTCGGGGCCGACCATGCGGTGCTGCTGACCCAGGAGGCGGGACGGCCGGCCACCGGCCTCGGTGTCGGAGTCGATCCCGATCCGCTGAACCGCTTCGCCGAGGCGGCCGGCAGCGGCGGCCCCGCGGCGGCGTGGCTGCGCTCGATCCCGGCGGGGCGGGCGGTGGCGTCGTCCAGCCTGGTGGCCGATGCCGATTTCCTCCGGACCGAGATGTACAACGAGATCGTCCGGCCGATGAACGGCTTCCGGGCCGGCGTCTTCGCCTGGCACGGCCGCGTGCGGTCGCGCTATATCGCCGTCTGCCGGCCGCCCAAGGCCCGGGATTTCGCACCGGCGGAGCTGCAGGCGCTGCAACTGGTGATGCCGCATTTCGCGGCGGCGCAGCGGCTGCGCCAGAAGCTCGCCGACAGCGAGCTGCTGGTGGCGGAGAGCCGGTCGGTGCTGGAGGCGCTGGACAGTGGCGTGATCCTGGTCGATGGCGACTGCCGGCCGCATTTCGTCAACCGGCGCGCGGCCGAGATCGCCCGCCGGCATCGCGGCCTGCGGCTGTCCTCGGCCGGCGTGGCGGCGGCGCTGCCGGCCGAAACCAATCTCCTGCGCCAGCTGGTGGCCGCCATGTCCGCGATCGTGGCGCGGCCGGCCGAGGCCGTCCTGCCGCGGTCCGCCGCCGCGACCTCGGCCCGGCTGTGCCTGTCGGATCCGGAGGGCGGCGCGCCGCTGGTGCTGACGGTAGCGCCCGTCACCGCCGTCGATCCGGCGGACGGGCGCTGCGGCCCGGCGCGGGCGGCGATCTTCCTGGCGGCGCCGGATGCCGCCCGGTCGGTCGACGAGCGGGCCCTGATCGCCGCCTTCGGCCTGACCGGGCGGGAGGCGGAGGTGGCGGCGCGCCTGGCCTCGGGCGCGACCATCGGCGGCCTGGCGGAGGCGTGGGGCATCAGCGCCAACACCGTCCGCGGCTACCTCAAGACCGTGTTCGACAAGACCGGCACCCATCGCCAGGCCGATCTGGTCCGGCTGGTGATGCAGGGCTTCGCCGCGGCGTGATTGCCGCTGTAGTGCGGAACGCCAGCGTTCCTGCGGCCTGCAGAGACGGTATCTTGATACCGTTCCGCTAAGCTGCTGACGTTTCGCTGCTTTTTTCCGTTGACGCCGACGGTCTGGGCGCGTAGACAGCCGCCTCTCGCCGGGCACCCTTCCCAGGGGCGGCCGGCGGCATCCGTTCCCGACCCTCGATCAAGGGCCCGTCATGAAGACATATTCCGCCAAGCCCGCCGAGGTGGAGAAGAAGTGGATCGTGGTCGACGCCGACGGCGTCGTTCTCGGTCGGCTCGCCAGCATCATCGCGATGCGCCTTCGCGGCAAGCACAAGACCATCTTCACCCCGCATGTCGACACCGGCGACAACGTCATCGTCGTCAATGCCGAGAAGGTCCGCCTGACCGGCAACAAGCGCCAGGACAGCATCTTCTACTGGCACACCGGCTATGCCGGCGGCATCAAGGGCCGGTCGAAGGGCCAGATCCTCGACGGCGCCCATCCGGAGCGCGTGATCGAGAAGGCGGTCGAGCGCATGATCACCCGCGGCCCGCTGGGCCGGAAGGTCATGGGCAACCTCAAGGTCTATGCCGGTGCGTCGCATCCGCACGAGGCACAGCAGCCCGAGGTGCTGGACGTCGCTGCCATGAATCCGAAGAACAAGAGGTAAGGCCGTGGCCGATCTGCAGTCCCTCTCCGATCTGAAGCCGACCCTCGAAGGCGCCGTGGCCGAGGCCGCGCCGGTGGAGCCGAAGCGCGACGCCCAGGGCCGCTCCTACGGCACCGGCCGCCGCAAGGACGCGGTCGCCCGCGTCTGGATCAAGCCCGGCAGCGGCAAGGTCACGGTCAACGGCCGCGACCAGGAGATCTACTTCGCCCGCCCGGTGCTGCGCATGCTGCTGAAGCAGCCGTTCGAGGTGTGCGACCGGTCGAACCAGTTCGATGTCGTCTGCACCGTCACCGGCGGCGGCCTCTCCGGCCAGGCCGGCGCGGTCCGGCACGGCCTCAGCCGCGCCCTGGTGGCCTATGAGCCGGGCCTGCGTGGCGCGCTCAAGGCCCACGGCTTCCTCACCCGCGACCCGCGCGTGGTCGAGCGCAAGAAGTACGGCAAGGCCGGCGCCCGCCGGAGCTTCCAGTTCTCCAAGCGCTGATCCGGATCTCGGATCCCGTGTTCGGCAAGGGGCGCCTTCGGGCGCCCCTTTGTCGTTCCGGGGGGCGTCGTCGGGGCGAGGGCGTGGTCGCGACCAGGGTCGGGGTCACCACGGCCGGACCCGATGGTCCGGCAGGGACCGGGACCGCCACGGTGGTCGCCACGGTCGGGATCACCGCCGGCTTGGTCGGCTGGATCGCGGTGACGCCGCTGAAGCGGCGGCCGTAGTCGCTGATCCGCACGCCGTTGTCGTCGGCCGGGTCATAGGCGCCGGCGGTGGCGATGAAGCGCTCGGTGCCGTCCGGCCCGCCCAGATGCATCATGGCGCGCAGCCCGTCCCAGGTGATCGGCACCCCGGCGACATAGCCGCCGATCCGATGGTCCAGGCCGCGCTGCGCGATCTCGCGGTCGAGATGGGCGAGGTGCAGGCGGAAGGCCGCGATCTGCGCCGCCGGCGTGTCCAGGAAATCGCCGATCGACCGGACCCCGGGATAGCCGGGGATGTGGAAGCTGCCGCGCCAGCGGTTGCGCGTATCCTCCGCCGACAGCTTCTCGCCCGGGTCGTAGATGCCGGCGATCGCCGCCGCCGATTCGCCGAGCTGGAACAGCCCGGCATAGCCGCCCTTGTTCATCTGCAGCGGATCGCGGCTGCTCTCGGCCGCGGCCAGCAGATCGGCGAAGGCGTGGTCGCGGGAATGCGGGATGTCCGGATCGACCGGGAAGGCGGGGCTGAGCGGCACGGCGGAGACAGCCAGATCCGGCGCCGGGGGATGGCTGGCCGGCGCGGCCGTCATCAGCAGGCTGCCGGCGACGACGGCCAGCACGGCGTTGCGTCGCGATGAGGTCATCCGATCGCCGCTCTGGTGGGGTCCGCGGCCCGCATGGTGCCGGCCGAAGCGGACCGAGGCAAGCATACTTTGCCGGGTGGGACAGTGTGACTCGGACGCTCGGCGTCCGCTCAGCGTCCGACCGGGCTCACCACCTTGACGAAGCGCACCGGCCCGCCGCCCTCGGCGCGGTAGGCATAGGGCCGGTCGCTGGCCAGGCGCAGGGCGTGGCCGGCGGGGACGGCGAGGACGGTGCCGTCGACCTCCAGCACCAGCGTGCCCTCCAGCACCCGGATCAGCTCGACCGTTCCGGCCGGGTCCGGGCTGGCGTCGTAGCGGGCGCCGGCCGCCAGCGCCCAGTCCCACAGCTCGGCCCGGCCGCCGGAGGCCAGCAGCCGGGCACTGCCGGCCTCGGTCTCCCACACCGTGGCGAACTCCTCCGGCGGGATCAGCCGCGCCGCGGCCGCCGCCTCGCCGCCGACCAGCTCGCCGAAGCCGATGCCCAGGGCAGCGGCGATCTCCGCCAGCGTGGCGATGCTCGGGTTGGTCTCGGCCTTCTCGATCAGCGCCAGCATGCGGGGCGACACGCCGCTGCGCTCGGCCAGCGCCGCCTGGCTCAGGCCGCGGGCCTGGCGCTCCTGCCGCAGCCGCCGGGCGATCCGCTGCAGCACCTCCTGCGACGATGTCATCGGCGTCATCCTCATTCGCAGCTTGTTGCCGATCGAGATGTAATATATTGCAGTTTCGATGGCGACGGATTTCGGAGCGCGGCGATGACCTTCCAGCCTTTCGAGCTCGAGCAGTGGCAGTCGGAATGGGAGCACACGGTCGAGTACAACCTGGCCGACAGTTCGGTGCGCTGCGCCGCGGTGCGCGAGGTGCTGGGGCCGGATGCGGTCGACCGGCTGCTCGACCAGGTGCTGTTCTACCCGCAGGTCAACGGCACCGACGTGCTGCGGGCGCGGATCGCCGGGCTCTATGACGGCGCCGCCGCCGACCGGGTGCTGGTCACGGCCGGCGCGTCGGAGGCGAACCAGATCCTGTGCCAGACCCTGCTGTCGCCGGGCGACGAGGTGGTGGTGATGGAGCCGGGCTACCGCCAGGTCTGGGGCATCGCCCGCAACCTCGGCTGCACGGTGAAGAGCTTCCCGCTGCTGCCCGACCAGGGCTGGCGGCCGGATCTCGACGCGCTCGAGGCCGCGGTCGGGCCGCGCACCCGGATCATCGCCATCGTCAATCCGAACAACCCGACCGGCAGCATCCTGACGGCGGAAGAGGCGGCGCGGATCACCGCCATCGCCGCCAGGGCCGGCGCCTGGCTGCATGTCGACGAGGTCTATCGCGGCACCGAGCGCCTGGCCGACACCGAGACGCCGAGCTTCTGGGGCGGCTACGAGCGCATTGTGGTGGTCGGCAGCCTGTCCAAGGCCTATGGCCTGGCCGGGCTGCGCGTCGGCTGGCTGGTCGGGCCGAAGGAGCTGGTCGAGGCGGCGTGGCGCCGGCACGAATATGTCGTCATCGCCACCGCCGGCCCGTCGATGCTGCTGGCCGAGTTGGCGCTGGAGCCGGCCACCCGCGCCCGGCTGATGGCCCGGCAGCGCGAGCTGTCTCGCCGCGGCTGGGAGGGGCTGGAGCGCTGGATCGGCGCCAATGCCGACCTGGTCTCGGCGGTGCCGCCCGCGGCCACGGCGCTGGGCTTCGTCCGCGTCCATCTCGACCTGTCCTCGGTCGAGGTCGCCGACGCCATCCGCCGCCGGTCCTCGGTGCTGGTGGCGCCGGGCGTGTATCTCGGCGCCGAGCATCACCTGCGCATCACCCATGGCTACGAGCACGCGCCGGCGGCGCTGGACCGGATTTCCACCGTGCTGCGGGAGCTGAAGGCCGGGCGCGTCTGACGGGCCGATGTTTCGCGCTTCGAGTGCTGTCATCCTCGGGCTCGACCCGAGGATCCAGGGGCATTCCAGAACAGCTCTCGGTGGCCCCTGGATTG